>JAUYMF010000062.1 GCA_030698765.1 Dehalococcoidales bacterium | reverse complement strand
GTGTCCGCCATTACCTCTCCGCCTCTTTTCCCTCTGTATTTTGGTTTTGACCCGCTACCCACAATCACCACCCTGGCGTTGGCGTCTTGCATCGCTTTCATTGGCTTCAAAAGCTCGGAGTCCTCAAAATCATCTTCGGCTAGAATCGCAACGCGTTTTCCATTGAGCATTCTTTAATCTCCTCTTTGCCTGGGCGTGTGTTACCTACTGACTGAGGCAAAATAAAGCTGCCACGCGGTACTATCCCGGAAGCAAAATCTGCGGGCTTTACATCGGGTGATATCCTGGAGTTTCTGCCGATAGCCGTATGAGCGGGGACTATCGTTCCCCTGCCGATAACAGTAATTCCTAATTCTCCGGGCGTCATAGCGGTGCCAAAACCGAGATGACAGCATTCATTGATATCTACTTCCTCATCGAGGATACAGTGGTCAATAATGCTGTGGCGGCTAACCAGCGTGCCTGACATCAGTATCGAGTTCCGGACAATGGCGTTTTCCTCGACCCTGACTCCCGGCGACAAGATGGAGTTCTCGACACGCCCCTTGATGACACAGTCCGGGCTGATCAGACTATTCTGAATATTGCCTTTTGACAGTCTCTTTACGGACAGGGAATGCCGGTTCCCGCCCAGGATATTCCAGTGGCTGTTGAGACTTAAAGATGGCTGCTGGCGGATAAGTTCCATATTGGCAGCATAGTAAGCGTCCTTGGTGCCGATGTCCTGCCAGTAGCCGTCAAACTTGTAAGCAAACACCCGGTCACGGGTTACCATTTTAGGTAGGATGGCGTAGCCGAAGTCATGCGGCGATTCCGGCTGGGAGGCGTCTTCGAGCAACCGCTTCATAAGAATATTCTTTTCAAAAATATAGATACCCATTGACGCCAGATTGCTCGGCGGATTGTTTGTCTTTTCAACAAAGCTCACTATCCGGCAATCTGCATCAGCACTGATAGTGCCGAAGCGGTGCGCCTGCTCAAGCGGTACGGTAACGGTACCTATGGTTATGTCTGCCTCAGCCTGCTGGTGAAAGGCAAGCATTTTACGGTAATCAAACTTGTAAACGTGGTCACCGGCCAGTACCAGCACCAAATCGGCTTCGCTTTTTCTGAGGTACTCAAGGTTCTGGTATATGGCGTCGGCAGTGCCCCGGTACGAGCCGTTGGCTGGCTCCCGGACCTCGAAATTCACCTGTCCGGCATTAGTCGTTCTACAGTGGTTGAGGTAGCCTGTCATCTGGGCGCGCTGGTAGTCAGTCAGTACCAGAATATCCTGTATGCCGGAATGAATGATATTGCTGAGACTGAAGTCAATGACACGGAAACTGCCGGCAAATGGAAGGGCTGGTTTTGGCCTGGTATAGCACAGCATATCCATCCTTTTACCCTGCCCCCCGGCGAGAACTATAGCCAGTATTTTACTCATGAATCATTTTCCTTTCTTTATCGGTAATTTCCGGGCTGTAATTTGATATGTCATTGGCGTATGCCTTTATGCTTTGAGTTAATCCTTCCAGTGATGCAACCGCCTGCCCGGTCAGTCTCTCTAACTCCACTTCAGCCAGGTGGCAGAGGTTGACCAGCTCCTCTGCGTCGGGGATACTCTCTGCACCCATGGATGACGGGGGGCTGGCGCGGTGATCTGCTTTACCTGACAATTTATCAGAGTGCGTCGATGCCACAGCAGGCATATTTCTTCCCCCCCTTTGTTCAAATAAGGTCAGACCGGTTTCAGTAGGTGCGGTACAGGCGGCAGGGCTGGTCTGAGCCACAGTCATGATACACCTGCCCTTCACGCTGGCTAAATTTGCGTGCTGGCATCAGAGAGCCGTTATTGAAGGAGAGCGTCTCTAACGTTTTACAGCCGGGGCAGAAGACTACCAGCTCATACAAGTCTTTAAATGCTCTCCCAGTAGTAATGGGGAGAGTTGCTGGGCCGGGCTGTTCTAATAAAGTAACAGGCATCGTCCTCCTCCTTCCTGTCTTTAAGAGAAGTTTAAAAGATAGGTGATGGAAAAGTCATAAAATGTAGAAGGAAAAAGTTACAAAACTATGAAATTTTGAGAGGTAACGGCTATATCAGAAGAAGGTTTAGGGGCTGTGGGTAACTCTAAGTGGATGCCTGTTCTACGGAGGAAGTTTGCTCTATCTCAATAATGTAGCCTGTTTTAGCCACCGTGCGGATCAGGGCTGGGGCGCTCGGGTTCTTTTCCAGCTTGTTTCTCAGCCGGCTTATCCATGTTCTCAAAAGTTGCACGTCATTGCGGTATTCCGGTCCCCATAACCTGGTGAGCAGCTCTTCGTAGAGCATGAGGCGGCCGGCGTTCCGGGCCAGTTCACTGAGCAGGAGCCATTCCAGGCGTGTCAGGTGTTGTTCCTTGCCGCTAATGATGACCTGGCGTTTCTCAAAGTCTATGCTCATGTCCCTTAGGGAAAGAGGCTCGGTCTTCTTGCGTTGTGCCTCAGGTTCCAAACGGCGCCTTACAGCTTCGATTCTGGCGACCAGCTCATCAGGATTAAAAGGCTTAGCCAGGTAATCATCGGCACCCAGGCTGAGACCCTTGATTTTATCGGTATCAGTCCCACGGGCACTGAGAATAATTACCGGGATTGGAGAGAAACGGCGCAACTCTTTAAGTGTGTCCAGTCCACTCAATCCGGGGATAACAAGGTCAAGAACCATCAGGTCCGGGCTCTGTGCCTGTATTTGCTCCAGGGCTTCGAATCCGTCTTTGGCGACAATAACTTCATAACCGGAGGCTCTCAGTTTGGCTCTGAGGAAATTAAGAATACGTTCCTCATCATCAACTACCAGAATTCGGAATGGCGTAACCATACAGATGCACCTCGCTTCAAATAATAACGTTAAATACGCAGCATGTCAAAAAATGATTGCTCATCCTTCCCGGGGAGGATATTATTACAGAGCTTCGACCTCAAAAACACTTGAGGCTGTCCGAAAATTGTCATTCCGTGCCCGGTACGGAATCCGGGCGGGATGGTAACACCGGATTCCCTATTTACTTGACTCGCCTGCTTACGGGTACTAAAATACTACCTGACGCGTTTGAATAAGTATGGCTTGATTACAGGGAGCCCGGAGTACTGGGTTGAGCGCGAAGAAGCTGGTAAGAACCAATGGCGTTTCTCGGGACGCCGAGCATAAACAGGCAGCTGCAGGACTGAGGGCGGCAGATGTCCAGCTTTCCGCAATACTGGATAAAATACCGATAGCGGTAATGCTCATCGACCAGGAAAGACGTGTGCATGAAGTGAATGAGGTTGCTGCCAGGATGGCGGGCCGCCCGGCTGAGGAGATGGTGGGGTTGCACGGTGGGGAGGCCATCCGCTGTAGACACGTTCTGCATGACCCCGGAGGCTATGGTTACGATGATTTCTGCCAGACCTGTACCCTGCGGCAAGTTATCCGGGATACATTTCAGACGGGTAACGGGTGTCACGAACTTGAGATTGACCTGCCGTTGGGGCACCAACATGAATCGAGGACGCTGCTGGTATCTACCGCGCTGCTCAGAGTTGATTCCCAGTCCATGGTTTTGGTATCCGCCCAGGACATCAGCAAACGCAGGCGGGCTGAGGAGGCGCTGGCCAGGGGCAAAAGTGTCCTGGAGACAATCATGGAGAACACCGGCGCCATGCTGGCCTATCTTGACCGGGACTTCAACTTTCTGGCGACTAATTCTTCTTATCTCAATGACTCCGGCCATTCCGGAGAAGAGCTTATCGGGAAGAATCATTTTGAGTTTTTCCCTAATGAGGAAAACCGGGCTATTTTCGAAAAAGTGCGGGATACCGGTGAAACGGTAACTTTCCATGATAAGCCATTTGAGTTTGTTGACCAGCCGTGGCGTGGCGTCACTTACTGGGACTGGACACTGGTACCGGTGAAGGACTCTTCCGGGCAGGTCAATAGTCTCGTGCTTTCCGTTACGGAGACAACCCCGCGTGTCAAAGCAGAAGAATCACTGCGCCAGTCTGAAGCCAAATACCGTGCTTTGATAGAGTCCGCGCCGGACGGCATAATCTCTCTGGGCATGAAGGGAATTATAGTCGATTGTAATGATGAGATATGCCGCTTGCTCGGTTATACCAGTGAAGAACTCCGTGGCAGGAATGTCCGCGAATTACTGGTTCAAGAAGCGCTGGTGGAGCACTACCGTGACCAGTTGCGGCAACACGGGCAGTTTGAGGACGAATTTGAAGTCAGGCATCGTGATGGGGAAAAAGTAGCGATATGGGCAAAGGCAACGGCGCTTTTTGACGAGGAGGGGAAGTTCTCCCGGGCTGTGGTCTACCTGAGGGATTTTACCGAGCGCAAAAAGCTGGACCAGCTTAAAGACGAACTCATTGGCATGATGTCGCATGAACTGCGTACACCGCTGACGATAATTATGGGGTCGTTGAATACCGTCCTCAGCGCCGAGGAGTACCTTTCTAAAGAAGAGATACGGCAGCTACTGAAGGACGCGGCTGCGGAAACTGATACTCTATCTCATATACTGGGGAATATGCTGGAGCTCTCCCGCGCTCAGGCGGCCCAGCTTTCCCTCCACGTTGAGCCGTTGAGCGTTACTGCCGTAACTCGAAATGTGGCGGACAAGATAAGCCGGGTCTTTCCGATGCGCCGCTTCACTCTGGACCTTCCGGATACCCTGCCTCTGATAAATGCCGATTCCCTGAGATTGGAACGGATCATTTACAATCTTCTGGAAAACGCGGTTAAATATTCACCCGATGGCGGGGAGATAAAAGTCTTCGGGAGGGTAAAAGAAGACTATCTCCTGATTGGGGTCAGCGACCGGGGAATAGGAATAGCGCTCCATGACCAGTCAAAGCTCTTCGAGCCGTTTCAGCGCTTAAAGCAAAGCGGGGTTTATCAAGCTAAAGGCGCCGGACTGGGGCTTCTAGTCTGTCGCCGGCTGGTCGAGGCTCACGGCGGTAAAATCTGGGTCGAGTCCGAGCAGGGGAAGGGTTCCACATTTTTCTTTACGCTCCCTTTTAAGAGCGGGGCGGAATTATGACGCCGGCAGTCTGTGTGACTGACCTGTTTTGAGAAAAGGACAGGCTGGTGCTTGCTCGCGCAATGATCTCTTACCCCTGAAGGGGGATAAACCCGCAACTAATCCTTCGTTTAAGAGAGAACCACCAAAATGTCATTGCGAGGGCGCAGCCCCGAAGCAATCCGCTATCCCTAGAAACGGATTGCTTCGCTACGCTCGCAATGACGATCATACAATTTAAGTGATACAAGCTACTAAGCGGCTTTCCCGTTTTTCGCATGGTAGTCATCAATAGCCGATCTAAGCGCTTCTTCGGCCAGTACCGAGCAATGCATCTTGATCGGGGGTAGCCCGTCAAGGGCGTCAGCCACCGCGCGATTGGAAATTCCCAGCGCTTCGTCAATAGTCTTGCCCTTTACCATTTCGGTTACCATGGAACTGGTGGCAATAGCCGCCCCACAACCGAAAGTTTTAAACTTGGCATCAACGATGGTACCATTGTCCACCTTGATGTAAAGCTCCATGATATCGCCGCACACCGCGTTGCCGACGTGCCCGATACCATCCGGATTTTCCATATCACCAACATTCCGCGGGTTACGGAAATGCTCCATCACTTTTTCACTGTACAATGACTTTACATCAGGCAATCTTTTCTCTCCTTTTAAGAATTCTTCAGCAGTGGTGACATCGCCCTTAGTTTGGCGACAACGCGGGGCGTCACCTCCAGAATCCGGTCAATGTCTGCCTCAGTGTTCCACTTTCCCATGGTAAGCCTCACGGAGCCGTGGGCCAGTTCATGGGAAAGACACATTGCCAGCAGGACGGCGGAAGGCTCCAGGCTTGATGAAGTACAGGCGGAGCCGGTAGATACGCAGATGCCCTCCAAATCAAGATTCAACAGTATCGATTCCCCTTCGATAAACCCGAAACTCACATTAACATTGTTCGGCAATCGCTGCTGGGGATGACCGTTCAGGTGGACATGCTCAACGCGTTCCAGGAGACCCTTTATCAGCCGGTCGCGAAGGCCGGTCAGTCGCCGTATCTCCCCGTCCATTTCCTGCCGGGCAAGCTCTGCCGCCTTGCCAAAGCCGACAATACCGGGCACATTCTCGGTGCTCGCCCGCCGTTTTTTCTCCTGGTCACCGCCATGCAGGAAGGGGGTTAATCTGGTACCCTTCCTGATATACAGCGCCCCAACCCCTTTAGGGCCATAAAGCTTGTGCGCTGACATGGAAAGCAAATCCACGCCAAGTTCATTCACATCTACCGGGATATGCCCCACCGTCTGCACGGCATCAGTGTGGAAACATATTCCCGCCTCTTTGGCGACCTTGCCGATTTCAGCAATAGGCTCGATAGTCCCCACCTCATTATTGGCATGCATTATCGAGATAAGGACAGTCTTGCCGGTGATGGCTTTCTTGACTTCTCCGGGGTCAACCACCCCGTATTTATCTACGGGCAGGTAGGTTATGCTGAACCCCCTTTTCTCCAGAAACTTGCACGTTTCCGATACCGCATGATGCTCGATAGAGCTGGTAATGATATGGTTCCCTTTGGGCTCGCTTGAAAAAGCCACTCCCTCAAGGGCAGTATTATCCGCTTCGGTCCCGCCACCTGTAAAGACAATTTCCTCATCACGGGCGCCGATGAGCCGGGCGACCTTGCCTCTGGCCACATCGAGGGCTTCCTTCGCCTCCAGCCCGTAGGAATAGATACTGGAGGGGTTCCCGAATTCCTCGGTGAAATAGGGTAACATCGCCTTGACTACATCAGGGTGAGTCGGGGTAGTTGCCGCATAATCAACATATGTCCGTTCCATTTTTCATCCTTCCACAATATCGCCGATAACAGGATCAACCCGTACCCCTTTCGCGGTCACCCAGGTGATACCATCTTCGATATCTTTCTCCTCTCCCTCCAGTTCCAGTACCACCCAGCCCTTGTCTTCGGATACATCTGCCCGGCGAATGTTGGTTACAACATTGAACTGCTGACTAAGATTATAGATAATAGGCTCCTTAATCAGGTCCTGGGGGAAAGTAAACATTACCTGTCTTTTAATCATCTTGTTAGTCCTCCTTTACCTTCAATGCGATTAAAGCGGTATGGGTAAAGTACAATTAAGCTTAAACCGGCGTGCCGAGCACCTCTTCGAAGGATTCAACGGTGGGCTGTATGGTGAATGGTTTAACCACATCGGCCACCGTCTCCTGCGTCCGCGGCCCGGCTCCGGTAATGTAGGTTACGGTAAGGTCATTCTTTTTGATTGCCCC
>JAUYMF010000061.1 GCA_030698765.1 Dehalococcoidales bacterium | reverse complement strand
AGGGCACCATCTCACTGGAAGAGTACCTGAAATCAAGAAAGGAAAAGTTAAAAGAGAGGGCTACCCGGAAACATCAGTAATTATTGTGCTATGATAGAGACGGAGGTTGTGAAGTGAAGACAGCGGAATCCAGAGCCGAAGTATATTTAATGGCTCTCCAGTCGCTCTCCAGAGCAGAGAAAAAGGCCGTTATCGCTCGTCTTCTCGAAGATGAAAATCTCAGGGAGGACATCCTGGATTTGGCCCTTATACGACAGCGTCAGGGAGAACCCGGCCGACCTTTCAGTAATTACCTGGCAGATAGAGAAAAACAGAGCGGTTAGCTTGAGCTACCAAGTCAACATTGTCCCCTCCGCCGAAAAGGAAATGAGCCGGCTCTCCGGCGTAGTTCACAATCGTATCAGTCAAAGAATCCTCTCCCTGAAGGACAATCCACGCCCCAGAGGTGTCCGGAAACTCAGCGGACGGGAGGAATGCCACCTTCGAGTGGGTGACTACCGCATCTTATATGTCATTGATGATAGAAATAACACAGTCACCATCATTGCAGTAGGTCACCGGCGGGAAGTGTACGGTTAGGTAGTCTTACTCCCCTATAAATCCATCCCCCTGACCCCCTTCCTTTGGTAAAGGAAGGGGGGAGTGAAGGTAAGATAGAGCGACTGAGGGGGTAACGTCATCAGAATCGGGAATACCCATTGCCAAAGAGGAGCGTTACCGCTAGAATATCGGCTATAGTCGATTCATTTATAGGAGGCGGAAATGAAAGCGTTAGCCTGGTACACCGTCATCTTTAATCTGTTGCTCGTTGTCCTGTTCATCCTCACTTCGGCCGGGATTGTGGAGGCGCCGCCGTTTTCCTGGCTGGAGACCGTCCTCTGGGCTGTCTTCATGCTGCCGGTAATTATCCTGGGAGTCCGTGTCATCAGAGAGCCCAGCTAAGCCCGGGCAAGAGCGAACTAAACATAGCTGTTAACCGGCCTCCGGAGAGGTCTAGCCGGTAGTGGGCTGGCCCTCTCGCGAGGTTGTTTGGTCGTGAATTTCCCTTAAAACAGTGGTGAAGAGGGGCGAAGCCCCTCTTCACCACCATCCCCATCTTCCCTTTGTTAAGGGGGAACGGATTAGAGGGATAGAGTTGGACGAGCTTGAAGTCAGCTGCTACTCGGGACATACCTATGCCGAAAGACCGGTATCCTTCCGGTGGCGGGGGATAGAATACCAGGTGGCGGAAATAGAAAAAGACTGGCTGGAGCCGGGAGAACGGCACTTTCGGGTGCGCACGGGGGATAACAAATTCTTCCAACTCTGCTATAATGAGACAAACCGGCAATGGTCAATAAGCGAGCGGGGGTGAATGATGAAAGAAATCCTGAAAATACTGCAAGATGATGCCCGCACCACCACCAGCCAGATATCAGCCATGACCGGGATACCCGGTACTGAAGTCAGCAAATACATCAAGCAGGCCGAAAAGGACCGGATTATCCTCAAATACAAAGCGATAATAAACTGGGACAAGGTGGATGACGAGCAGGTACTGGCCTTGATTGAAGTCAAGCTCACTCCGCAGAAGGACGTCGGCTTTGACTCCATCGCCGAGAGTATCTACCGCTTCCCCCAGACCCGCACCGTTTACCTCATCTCGGGGACATACGACCTTTTTGTGCTCATAGCCGGGAAGACCAACCATGAAGTCGCCGATTTCGTGTCACAAAAGCTCTCCCACATTGAAGGAGTGCAGGGGACGGTCACCCAGTTTGTCCTCAAGCGTTATAAAGAAGATGACGAGATTATCGAGGGGCAAGAGGAAATCAAGCGGCAGAAGGTGATACTCTAGATAAGTATTGTCTAACCTATTATCCGGTCAGGAGATTGTTATGTCAACTAAATCCAGAGTCCCGGTAAGAAAATATCCGATATCCCAGCGTGTCAATCAGATATCCCCTTCCGGTATACGCCGCTTCTTTGATCTCCTGGCCTCTATGGACGGGGTAATCTCGCTGGGGGTTGGCGAACCGGACTACGCCACTCCCTGGCACATCTGCGAGGCCGCCATCGAATCCCTGAAAAAAGGTTACACCATGTACACCTCAAATTCAGGTATGCCGGAACTGCGCCAGGAACTGGCACGACACCTGGTAAAGACCTATAACCTGGAATATGACCCCGGCAGTGAAATGCTGATTACCGTCGGCGTTAGCGAAGCGCTGGACCTGGCCATGAGGGCTATCCTCGACCCGGGAGATGAGGTAATCATGGCTGACCCCTGCTACGTTTCCTACACCCCGTGCGTTATCATGGCCGGGGGCACGCCGGTCATGGTACCGACCGCTGAAGAAAGCGGCTTTGAACTCAGCGCCGGTGAGATTGAAAAACGGATTACCCCCCGCACACGGGCAATCCTCCTCGGTTATCCGGCCAACCCTACCGGGGCCGTGATGAGCCGGGAAAAGCTGGCTGACGTTGCCGGGGTAGCCCAACGTCACGGCCTCCTGGTTATTTCTGACGAGATTTACTCCCGGCTGGTCTATGGTATCGAACATACCTGCTTTGCCGCCCTGCCCGGCATGAAGGAGAGCACCATTTACCTGGGCGGGTTTTCCAAGGCTTACGCCATGACCGGCTGGCGCATCGGTTACGCCGCCGCCCCCCGCGAAATCATCGCCGCCATGACCAAGGTACACCAGTACACCATGATGTGCGCGCCGACCATGGGACAGATTGCCGCTATCGAGGCATTAAAGTCCGGCGAGGATAGCGCCGCCGGGATGGTACAGGACTACAACCGGCGCCGTCTGGTCATGGTCAAGGGACTGTGTGATATTGGACTGGACTGTTTTGAACCCAGGGGCGCCTTTTACGCCTTCCCCTCGATAAAGCGCACCGGCATGACCTCGGAGGAATTTACCGAAAAGCTGCTCACCGAGGAGAAAGTAGCGGTAGTCCCCGGCTCTGCCTTCGGAGAACACGGTGAGGGTTATGTCCGCTGCTGCTATGCCACCGCCCTGACTGATATTGAGGAAGCGCTGACCAGAATGAGGCGATTCGTCGCTAAACACATCAAGGATGGTTAACATGTTCGGAGACTTTACCATACGGGCGGCAATACCCGGCTTCTTCCTGAGTTCTCCTATTTTCATGATTCTCTGTGGGGTGATTGCGCCAACTTCGGAGTGGACAAGTCCTACCTGATGGCGATGCTGATGACGATTACCCCATGGCGGATGCCGGCAGAAGAAAATAGATAAGCTTTTCTGAGTATGAAATGGAGTGAACCTGATGAAGAAACTGGTCTGTGACCGATGCGGTAAAGAACTAATCGATAAAGACGACCTGGGCACCGCCCTCGAGGGCAAAGGAGCCTGGGCAGCCGCCGCCAGGGCCCGCGGCCAACAACCGCGTGGTATCCTGCCCTGTGAACACTATGTCCGCTGTGGCGGTGAGATGACCTTTATCAAAGAATACAAGGTTCTATGGTGGCACCTGAGGTTCACCCAACCCCCGAACAGTAAATCAGATTAACCAGAGAGGAGGCACCCACAATCAGGGAAAGTTACGCCCAAGCCGGTGTTAATATTGATGCCGCCAGCAAGGTCAAGGAGCTTATCGGCAGGCATGCCCGCGCTACCCACCGCCCGGAAGTCCTGAGCGGAGTGGGGTTCTTCGGCGGGCTCTTTGAGCTCAAGGGCTACCGTCAGCCGGTGCTGGTCTCCAGCGTCGACGGGGTCGGCACCAAGCTGAAGATTGCCAGCGCCCTGGATAAACACGATACCATCGGCATTGACATCGTCAATCACTGCGTCAATGACATCCTGACCTGCGGCGCCGAGCCTCTTTTCTTCCTGGACTATATCGCCATGGGAAAGCTGGCGCCGGAAAAAGTAGAGGCCATCGTCCGGGGGCTGTCCCGCGCCTGCCAGGAAGCAGGCTGTGCCCTCATCGGCGGGGAGACCGCCGAGATGCCCGGGCTTTACGCCGGGGAAGACTATGACCTGGCCGGGTTCATCATCGGCGCGGTAGAGAAAGAGCGGATTATCAACGGCAAGGCAATTACCCCCGGCGATGCTATCATCGGGCTGCCCTCCAGCGGGCTGCACACCAACGGCTATTCTCTGGTGCGTAAAATCTTCGGCGAGACCAGGGCCGACCTGGACAAACACTACCCGGAACTGGGGCGGACGCTGGGGGAGGAACTCCTCGAGCCCCATCGAAGCTATTACCAGATACTCAAACCGGCGCTGCCGCTGCTCAAGGGCATCGCCCACATCACCGGCGGCGGACTCATCGGCAACGTACCCCGGGTCTTACCCGACGGACTGACCGCGCGCTTCCGGCACGGGGCATGGACAATCCCGCCCATCTTCCAGCTTATCCAGCAGCGGGGCAATGTCAACCCTGAGGAGATGTACCATGTTTTTAACATGGGCATCGGCATGGCGCTCATCTGCTCACCGGAAAACACCGGCAAATTGACCGGAGCTTTAGCTGAGTCCAAAATTATCGGTGAAGTGGCCGAGCAGAGGGGTGGGGCGAGGGTGGTGATCGAGTAGGTAGAGGAAGAGATTGAGACTTCGAAGATGGCTTTGGGTAAGCGCAGGCTTGCTAACTATGATGGTTTTCCTCACCAGCGGTTGCGCTCATGAGAATACTCCTACACCTGACGAAGTTTCAGTTCCTCCCATAGAACCTGTATCCACTATGCCGACTCCCGAAGAGTTCTGGTTTCCCGAAAATCTCAGGCAGTTGTCAGCCAGCGAGAAGAATACAATAATTGAAATAGTGCTGAATACCCCTGAAGCATCGGAGTGGCTACAGAAGGAAAGTAAGTACGAAATAAGTTTCGACTGGGCAGCCCTGTACCCTGACTCGTCCGGAACAGGCTATTCCGGTTACATGAGATATGAATACGAGATAGTGGAAACGGGTATACCGGTATATCCGCGGGGGAGAGCAGTCCTCGACCCCAGGGATGCCGAAAAGATATATCCTGATGTCACCATCCGGTTTGGTGAGCCGGGCAAATGGATAGTGTCAGCGGCAGTCGACCTGGAAGCGTGTAAGGTTGTGTTTGTTGAAGGTTATCCGTTTCGGACCCCACCCATACGACCGGCTAAATGAACACCAGAGAAATGGGAGCTTAAAAAGAGAAGGAGTCTCAAGAATAACAGGGGAGTTTAAGAGGCGAAGCCCTTCCTCCGTACGGCTGTCATTGCGAGGAACGTAGCGACTAAGCAATCCGTGAGGGGAGGCGCAAACATACCCCGGCCGGATTGCTTCGCCCTCGGGCTGAACTCGGGCTGAAGCCTCCCGATAAATCGGGAGGGTTTCGCAATGACAATATGCGCAGGGGAAGTCTAAGAGGGGCTCAGCTCCTAGACTGCCCTGTCATTCCGTGCCCTGGCTTGTCGCCAGGACAGGCTTGACACGGAATCCAGAAGCGGGGAACGGGAAAGAACTGGATTCCGGCTCCCATATCAGTACGGGACAGGTTCCGCCGGAATGACGAGCGGATAAACACTTGGGGGAATGGGACTAAAGGAACGGGATTAAAGACGAGAGAGGCTGACTGTTGACAGAATCTCCCAGTAAGCGTCAAAAGAAGCTGCGCCAAGCCGGGTTGATTGTGGGTTTGGTCGGGGTAGTTGAAATAGTGTTGTTCGCCATCGCCGTGGGCGAAGCTCCTTTCACCAGTTTCACTAACTTCCTGCACGCTCTGCCTGCTGCATTAGTCCTCAGCTTTCCCTTTTTAGTCATGGTAGGGATTGCCTGGCAGTGGCCACTGGCCGGTGGAATTCTGTTAATTGCGGCGAGCCTTTTCTGGCCGGTCTGGCGGCTATCCACCGTACCGACAATGCCACCAATATCTTCTATAATAGTCTTCATTGTGCTACCGGTAAGCCTGTTACCGCTGATATCCGGGATTCTTCTCCTTATCTCGGGGAGAGGACATCACAAAGATTAGAAAAAGAGTAGAAATAAACGGAGGTTCTTAATGCGGGCTATCATCAGCGTTTCTGACAAAGCGGGAGTGACCGATTTCGCTAAAGGCTTGAGCCAACTGGGCTTTGACATCTTCTCCACCGGCGGCACCAAAAAGACGCTGGCGGAGGCAGGAGTGCCGGTAAAAAGCGTCTCTGACATCACCGGCTTCCCGGAGATTCTGGACGGCAGGGTAAAGACCCTGCACCCGCTCATCTACGGCGGCATCCTCGCCCGGCGCGACCTTCCGGAGCACATGGCGGAGATAGCCAAAAACAATATTGGGAATATCGACCTGGTGGCGGTCAACCTCTACCCTTTTGTCCAGACTGTAGCTAAGCAAGGTGTCGGCCTTGAGGAAGCGCTGGAGAACATCGATATCGGCGGGCCGAGCATGCTGCGCGCCTCCGCCAAGAACTTCCCCGGCGTTATCGTGGTGGTTGACCCGGCTGACTACGGGCCGGTCCTGGAGAAGCTGAAGACGGGAGACCTGGCACTGGAGGAACGAAAACGGCTGGCACAGAAAGCCTTCCAGCACGTCGCCACCTATGATACCGCCATTGCGCAGTACCTGAGACAGGACAGCGGCGAAATTTTCCCCGAGGAAATGACCATCGCCCTCCAGAAACGCTACGACCTCCGCTACGGAGAGAACCCCCACCAGAAGGCCGCCTTCTACGCCGAGCGGGACGTGGTCGGGGGCAAGAGCACCGGCATCACCTGGGCAAAACAGCTCGGGGGCAAGGAGCTTTCCTTCAACAATATCCTGGACGCGGACGCCGCCTGGGGGGCAGCCACGGACTTTGCCGCGCCCACCGTGTCCGTGGTCAAGCACACCAACTCCTGCGGTTTAGCCAGTCATGAGGACATCGCCGAGGCCTACCGGCGGGCCTTCAGCGGCGACCCTGTGGCAGCTTTCGGGGGTATTGTCGCTGCCAATAGAAAGGTTACCCTGGCGATGGCTGAGGCTATGAAGTCGGTATTCTACGAGATTGTCATCGCCCCGGAATATGACGCCGATGCCCTCAAACTGCTCCAGCGCAAGAAAGACCTGCGCATACTCATCGCCGAACTGCCCCCCGGTTACGGAGAAGCGGAACCGGAATATTTAGACCTCCGCAGGGTAAAGGGCGGCCTCCTGGTACAGACCTCCGACTCTCTGCCCGAAAAGAGTGTCAAGCTGAAAACAGTGACCCGCCGTGAGCCGACCAAGGCTGAGATTGACGATCTGCTCTTTGCCTGGCGCGCCGTCAAGCACATCAAATCGAACGCCATTGTGCTGGCTAAAGACAAGATGATAGTGGGGATGGGGGCCGGTCAGCCCAGCCGCATTATCAGCGCCCGGGTAGCCCGGGACAAGGCCGGGGAAAAAGCCAGGGGCAGTGTACTGGCCTCGGATGCGATGTTCCCCTTTTCCGATGTAGTGGAAGCGGCCGCCGCCGCCGGGGTCACTGCCATCATCCAGCCGGGAGGCTCGATAAGGGACGAGGACTCCATCAAGGCGGCTGATGACAATAATATCGCTATGGTCTTTACCGGAACGAGGCATTTCCGGCACTAGGCAAAGCCAGGGTAATGTCAGTTAGAGAGTGTTTAATAGCCCGCTTTCTAGCCGGAGAGTTCCGTCATTACGAACGCAGTGAAGCAATCCGTTTCTCTGGTCTACGGATTGCTTCGGGCTTCGCCCTCGCAATCCAACATGCTGGAGAACCAGCACAACAAAGGATGAAAATATATCCAACACCGTCATTCTGGCGAAGGCCAGAATCCAGAAAAGGATTCGACTGGATTCCCGCTGGAGTTTACCCCGTACTTGATACGGGGCGGGAATGACAAAACCTTTTGTATTTTTATGGGCATCATTTTCGTAGCAATGACAGACCATCGTTAAACACCCTCAGTCCACATCTTGACATGAAAAACAGAAGCGGGGATGATTAGACATCCCCGCTTCTGTTAATTTTCCGCCTGTTTCTACTTCGGGGCGGGGGGTACCAAACAATCGGCCGGGTCAGATACATTGCCGGCATGGTCAACAGCGGTGATGACCGGGTCGCTGTTCAATATCAGGTGCGCCGCAACGGCTCCCGCCTGCCCTTTGGTGCTACCCATTTTCTTCATCTCGGGGATGGCGTCAGGGTCTTCGGTTATCTTGACGACATCTCCGCTATGGAAAGGCCCAAAGCCGCTGACGAAGATTTCAGGGTCGGGGTCACAATTGTCCTCGGCGAACAGCTTGTAGAACCCGTCCTCATTCTGGCCGCCCTTGGGTCCGGGCAAGGTGGTAGAACCTGCCGGGGGAACAGTCTGCCCGTGCGGGTTCACGGTCTCTTCACAGGATACTACCGGAGCCGTGAAGTCACCTACGCGTATCAGCTCCCTGCCGATTGGCGTACCTTCTTCTGGGTAGCTATTAGCCCAGAAAGTGACGACAGCCTCATACACGCCGCAAGGCGCATCAGCGTCAATGCTGATAGTCTCGGTAAAGCTGACTGAAGTGCCGCTGGGAACGCCAAAGTGGACGGCCGGTTCCAGGGTCACATTAAGCCCCGGGTCCGCCTCAACTGTAGCCCAAACGTCAGTGGACAGGGCGGTCAGACCGGCCAGAATCGCATCAGAGACTTCATCGGCGCTGGCGGCGAACAGGTAAGCGCCATTGGTGGCCGCCGCAATTCGGCTGGCTTGCCCTGCACTGCCATCCTCAACAATACCGTAGGCCGCTGCATAGTCGCCGCCAAAGTTGTTCGGGTTATCGTCCAGGCCAGCCGGGTAGAAGACACCACCGCTGGTATCCAGGCTTACGGCGATGACATGAACGTTAGCCGCTTGCAGCGCCGCGGTAACCGTGGCTTCATCAAGGTCAAAACCCAGGACGGTAGCGGCTGCGGGTACCGGGTCATGGGCCGGAGCATCCCCGAAGATAACCACAATCCGGGAAGAGCCGGGCCGCCAGCCAATTGCCGGGTCGGTAGCCAGTTGATAAAGGGCGTAGAACCAGCCTTCAGGCCCATCAGCCCCACCACTCGCTCCCCAGGCGCCTATCGCAGCCAGGGCTGGAGCAGCGCCGTCAATCGATGCGCTATTCTGGAATGCGTACGCGTCAAAGGGGAAGTCCTTGTAATCTCCGGCGCCGAACTGGGCCGTCGGGTCAAGCCCCGATATAGTAGCTAAAATAGTGCTGGCATTAGCCTGCACGTTAGCAATGGCCGGACCCATGCTGCCCGTGGTGTCCGCCAGGAAGTAAACATCCGGCAGGGGCGGAATCTCGGGTACGTCCACCGTCTTTTCTACAACCAGTACTTCACCGGGAAGTAATTCCTCTATTACCGTGTCCGGAGTGACAGCGGCGCTTGCCGGCATAACCAGCAGTGATGTAATCAGCAGAACCGGCAGCAGTACCCTGGACAGAACTCTTAGAAACTTTTTCAATTTTCCCTCCTTTTAGATTTTGCTTGTATGATAGCTACCTCTTGCGGACTAGCGCATACACATCACCTCCTATTATTACCTTGACAGAAGTCTACTCTCGCTCCATAATAAATACAGAAGGCATGAAAGCTGGCTCGCGAACGTCAGTGGCTTGTCCTTCTCGGGGGCCGCCTTTGCCGAGGTTGCCCCCATTTCTATTGTCACTTAATCTGCGGCCTATAGACACCGTAGATTGAAGGAATTAATTCAGCAGGTTTCCAGTTCCTTTCCTCTTTCCTCCTCTATGTCATATTGGCGGATTCTTCGTCCTGCGGAGGCCGTATCGTTAATTAAACTATCACTAATCAATATTTTAAATCCCCGAAGGGTCACAAGCGGGCAGACAAAGGTTTCAATAAACAGACCTGAAATGATATCTCTCATTCCTTGAAATCATACTTGCCGGTAGTGTTATGATGATTCCACATCAAGGGAGAGAGAGTAATAGCTTACTACCCGAAGGTGGAAATCAGCGTGCCGTAAGTGCCTGAAATGGTGCCGGATAGTGGAAAATTGGTGGAATATTGGTTCCAATACGGTGTAAATGAGAGATGGCTGTTTGAGGAACGTGACGTGATTATCCCGGAAGATGCCCGGCGGTCAGGCTTTTAGCGGAATACCCGGCGGAGAGAACGCGGGAGACCGGGGGAAACAGAATTCACCAGAAGGCTGCTCGGACGATTTCACCAAACCGGTAACCGGTTCTCCGCCCGGTATGACATTTGGAGAGCGAATCGCCGTGCTAAAAGCCCGTTCTCAGGCGGAGGGGTGGTCTATGATATACCCGGTTTTGGGTATAGTGCGGATGACTGCCGGCTGGGCAGGGTCGGGCTCTATCTTGCGCCTGATACGGCTTATCCAGGTCCTCAGTATCTGCACATCATCCCGGTACTCAGGTCCCCAGATTTTTATGAGCAGCTCCTCGTACATCATAAGTTTACCGGCATTGCGAGCCAGCTCGCTCAGCAGGAGCCATTCGATTCTTGTCAGCGGTATTTCTTTCCCATCCACAACAACGAGATGGTTCTTGAGGTTAACACTGATATTCCCTAACGTAATGAAATCAATGACGGTACGGTCCCGGTCAAGTGCCAGGCGGCGCCTGACCGCTTCAATCCGCGCCACCAGCTCATCGGGATTGAAGGGTTTAACCAGATAGTCATCGGCGCCCATATCCAGGCCTTTTATCTTGTCCGTGTTGCCTTCTCTGCCGCTCAAAATGATAACCGGCACCGAAGATAAAGCCCGGATCTGTTTCAGGGTCTCAAAGCCGTCTATTCCGGGCATGACCACATCGAGGACGAGCAGGTCCGGTTCCTGTGCCTGCACCTGTTCCAGGGCTTCCAGCCCGCTATCGGCGGTCAGCACTTCATACCCCGAGGTCTTAAGCCTGATTTCGAGGAAATTGAGAATACGCGGCTCATCATCCACTACCAGCACACGAAATTGCTTCACTGTTATGTCCTTTAAACGCTAAATCCCAAATTAATACTATTTGTAGAGACACGGGAATGTCAAATATTTGTATCTTTGGGTGTATTCGCCTATGCTTTCTCCTCTATGAAGATTAAGGGTGAGAACCGCTAAGAACTTTTATGCCCCGCTTCAGTAAAAATGTTATGTTTTTGTAATATCTTTCGACTTAATTTTATGACTTTTGGATACCGCCGCCTTTATAATAGTCTGACCCGTAGTGGTTTGATAGTGCAGGTGGTATAATAGCCCAAATATTAATGGTGAGGAATATTGGCTATTCCTCACCGGGAAGAGTATTATGGTTTCTATGACCAATGTGGAAAGGAAACAGTGTGTGCTGGTGGTGGATGACCATCCTAAAGTGCTGCGGTTCGTTGAAATAGATTTGAAACTGCACGGCTTTGATGTCATCACAACAACCTCCGGCGCGGAAGCTCTGGAACTGGTCAACTCAATAAAACCGGATATCGTGCTCCTGGACATGATCATGCCGGAAGTGGACGGTTTTGAGGTGCTCAGAAGGCTGCGGGCTTTCACGCGGCTCCCGGTTATGGCATTCAGCGCCAGCCCCGAGAGCCACCGGGATGCCATACAGCTCGGCGCCGACGATTTCGTGACCAAACCGTTTCGCCCCGATGATATGGCCAGGAGAATCAAGGCGCTGCTTAGCCGCTAGTGTAGCGTATCTCCACCCCACCTGGATTCCGTATCAAGCCGTCCTGGCGACAGGCCAGGGTACGGAATGACAGACATTGTTAAGGTGTTACTGCTACACGACACCAGGACGTTGTAACACTTAATCCTTCGTTTAAGAGATAGCCACCAAAACTGTCATTGCGAGGGCGAAGCCCGAAGCAATCCGCCACCCCGAGAAACGGATTGCTTCGCTACGCTCGCAATGACGATTGTACAATTTAAGTGATACAAGCTATCAGTACCAGGTAACACTTATAGTTACGCTGCCGCCACTGCTGTCATTGCGAGACCATTCCGACCCCGTATCGGTGTACGGGGTAAACTCCGGCGGGAGGCTTCAGCCCGAGTTCAGCGTTCGACTGAGCTCACGCCGAAGTCCCGAGGGCGAAGCAATCTGGGCGGGGGCGGAATTATCCCTTACCCCCAGATTGCCACGTCGTCCACCAGAGGCGGACTCCTCGCAATGACAACACGCGTAACGTGCTTTTTATGGGAGAACGATTCGTTTCACTTCTTGAGCGAAAAATAATGCGATGCACCACGCTAGCGTGGTGTAACGCAAATAACGTTATTATTATGCCTTTGTCCGGCAAACCGGAAGGGCAAAGGAAAAGGTCGAACCCCGCCCCACATCCGAGTCCACCTTAATCCACCCGCCCTGCGCTTCCACCAGACGCTTGCAGACTACCAGCCCGAGGCCGATCCCCTCGGTCGAGCGCGCTCCTCTTTTGAGCTGTTCAAAGGGTTGGAACAGCATCTTCTGGTCATCCGGGGAGATACCTTTTCCCCGGTCAGTAACCCCGGTGACGACAAAATCCCCCTCCATCCGGCCGCAGATCCTTATTTCACTGTGCGCCGGAGAATGTTTGGCGGCGTTTTCCATCAGATTGTAGAGTATCCTTTCCACCCTCATCGGGTCAGCCTCGACGGCCGGTAAATCACCGGGGAAGTCAATCAGGAAACTCTGGCTCACGCCCTGCGCCTTCAGCTTATCAACAACGTCCGGTAACACATCAGGGATACTGACCGGTTCCACGCTAAGCTGGAGCCGGTCCGCCTGGTATCTTGACATCTCCAGCATGTTCTCCAGGATGGCGGCTAACGACTCCGTACTCTCAACCGCATTCTGGAGAAGCTCATGAGCGTCTTCAGGGGATATTCCCGCCGATAATACCAGCCGCAGCGAACCGCCGATTACGGTGAGCGGCGTACGCAATTCATGTGAGACCAGCCCGATGAACTCGTCCTTAATCCGCTCCGCTTTCTTGATTTCAGTGATGTCCTTGCCGACGGCAATCATGCCCATCAGCTTGCCGTCCGCATCTACCACCGGGGAGCTCTGGACAAGAAAGGGAACCAGGGTACCGTCCCGGCGCCGGGCGGTGAACTCCCCTGACCAGCCTTTTCCGCTTCTCAGCAGTTCTCCAATTGCGTGCGCTTCCGGAGCGAGATCTTCAGGGACTAACAAGTCTATGGCCCTTTGTCTAATTACGTCCTCCGGCTGCCAGCCGAGCAGCTTGACCGCCCCTCTCCCCCAGAAGATAATCCTCCCCCTGACATCGGTGGTGATAATGACATCCTCGACGGCGTCCAGCAGGTGGGCCTGAAAAGCTATCCGTTCCTCCGCCCTCTTCCGCGCAGTGACGTTCCGGGCGATGTGTATCGAGCTGGTTATCTCACCGCTGGCGCTGACGATGGGCGCCGTGGCAATATCAAAATAAGCGTCCAG
>JAUYMF010000060.1 GCA_030698765.1 Dehalococcoidales bacterium | reverse complement strand
CACTTCTTGAATTTATTTTGTCTCAGGGCGAAAGACTAACCGGAACTAAAGGTATCCCCGATATTATATAGGGTATTAATCTTACAGTAAATACGTGGACTCATCGGGGTAATTAGCCGCACTGCCAGCAGGCCTAACCGGTTGAGATGGTTTCGTCAGTTGGCGCCGGAAGAAAAGACTTTCGCCGAGATTCCAAAAGGCTCCCCTGGTAAACCCCCATCAGTTTATCCGGGTGTTGAACACGCAAGAATCAAGCCAGTTTCGAGGAAGAGTTGGCTCTTGCCAGACCCGATTATTGCCGTAACCTGCCTGAGAAATCTAACGTGGTGTTCCTAACGCTTCATTAGAATGCTTCATAAGCATACCGACTCCCGTATCGGAGTACGGGAGTCGGTATGCAGAGACCATAAGATATCCACCGGATTCCGGCTGGAGTTTTTCCCGTACCTGATACAGGGCCGGAATGGGGCGAAGGGCATATAATAACGTTATTTGCGTTGCACCACACTAGCAGTGCTCTCCGGCTCCGTGAAGGTTAGATTGTTTTATTGTCTACCGGAGTACCCTTAATCTTGGCCTGGTAGATTTTATTCATATTGTCCATTAGTTTGTGTATGGTCTCCGGACCACCGGCTTTGGCTGCCTTCCGCAGGGTCTCGGTAGTAATATTGTCCGGACTTCCGTGCTCATCATCCGGCATCATACATCCGCAATTCCAGCACATATTGTACCTCCTAAAATTGTTTCGCTATAATATATACTCACTATGATAGGTGGCAGTATATCAAATAGTCATAAAAAGAAAGATTGAAATATTACAAAAATATGACATTTGAGCAAGTTACGTGGGTTTACGTATATGATTATCAGATTAGCCCAAATACAATGGAAGTATTGACGGGATAATAAGCGGAGAAATGCAGCAGATAGTTGATTACGTTGCGCTGGGTATCGGAGTTATAGCGGCTCTACTCATTGTTTATGGAGTATTGCTCGGTATAATTGAGGTAATTCGCGCCGAATGGCATGAGTTTTCCGATAAGGAAAACAAACCGGCGGTCTTTGAGGAGATACGGTATGATATCGGGTTTCATCTGCTTCTCGGTTTAGAGTTTCTGATTGCCGCTGATATCATCCGCTCAATTCTTAGGCCCACCCTGGAGGAATTGGCAATACTGGGAGGACTCGTGGCGATAAGAACAGTGATAAGCTATTTCCTGGGGAAAGAGATTCGACGTAAGGATTAAATACGGGGAGCTGAAATCTCCGCTTGCCCGGCGCGCATTGAAGAAAAGGGGAGATATGGAATTCGGGGAGGAGCAGATGGAGGGACGTTAGCTGTAGATTGAATTAGGCCGACATTTAGGAATAAGGGGGTGCCTTAAGATGGGACGACTTTGCGCTGTTACCGGCAGGATACTGGTTGTCCTGGGTGGGCTTGCCCTCCTGGGAGCATGGTTCACCCAGCTAACCGGGACGAGTCTCTTCGGTATGTCACAGCAGCATCTATTCAATGACGCGATGGCGCTGGCGCTGCTGGGCATCGCCATGCTGATCGATGCTCACCTTCATCTCAAGAAGATTTAACGCCGGATGTGGGGCTGACGCACTGGTTCTGCCCTTTGGGGCGCTGGGGCGCGGCGATGTCGCCGTGGCTGGTGGTAAGGGGGCTAACCTGGGCGAACTCATCCGCGCCGGTTTTCCGGTCCCTGACGGTTTCGTAGTGACCACCGCTGCCTACGACTGTTTTGTGGAGAGTAATAGCCTGGACAAGGTTATAGTCAGGGGGATTAGCGATAAAAAGGGCAGCGTTATCCGTAGCGCCATTGAGGAGGCTCCTATCCCCGGCGCTGTAGAGATGGCTATCCTGGCGGCTTACCGGGAAATGGGAAAAGGACCGGTGGCAGTGCGTTCCAGCGCCACCACCGAAGACCTGCCAGGCGCGGCTTTCGCCGGTCAGCAGGATACTTTCCTCGATATTACCGGCGATGCGGAGGTGATGGAAGCGGTCAGACGCTGCTGGGCATCACTCTGGAACGACCGCGCTATCGCCTACCGGGAACGCCATGGACTCGACCAGAAAGAGCTTAAGATTGCCGTCGTGGTGCAGAGGATGGTGCCGGCGAGACTTGCCGGAGTTCTTTTCACTGTCAACCCGGTCACCGGCGCCCGGGATGAAATGGTCATCGAGTCCCACTCAGGGCTGGGCGAAGCGGTGGTTTCAGGTATGTTTATGCCGGACTACTTTGTACTGAGACGGCGGCTGCGGGGCTGGGCAGTGACCTCGAGGCGTCAGAACCGGCGCGAAGCTGCAGAGCCGGTGTCTGCCATTGCGGGTACTGCCTCTCTGACGCCCACCGATAGTGAACTCAAGAAACTTGTCCGCCTCGGTGCGGCTATAGAGCGCCATTTTGGCAGGCCGCAAGACGTGGAGTGGGCTTTGACTGAAGGCAAGCTATATATTGTACAGGCAAGGCCGATGACTGCCTTGCCGGAGCCGCCGCTCCATACGGGCTGGCTGCAAAAGATTGCCGCCGGTATGGCGGCCGAGTTTCTGCCGGAGCGGCCATACCCGCTGGAAATAACTACCTGGACGCCGGTGCCCTTTGCTGCGCTGGCGGCCATGATTAAACCTCTGGGACTGCGGCTGCCCCGGTTTGAGGACCTCTTCATCATAGAGGATGGTGTCGTCGTGAAGTACCGTGGCCATGTAAAACTTACCCTGACTTCCGGTATCGTGCTGGCTCCATTCCGGATGTGCGGACTTGCCCGGCGCTATGACCCCGTCCGGTGGCGCTATGACCCGCTACTGGCCAAAGCCATATCGCTCCCGACTGAACTCGCGACGCGCGACCCTGGATCGCTGGAGTGGCCGGGACTGCTCTCGACGGTGCGCGATTCCATGACAATAATCTCTCCGTTTCTGGGAGAGTTGCGCCGCCGTTACGTGCCACGGGCGGCACTGGCTATCATCCGTCTGCGCCTGGAGATGATGTTCCTGGGTCACAGCAAGCGTTTTTCCGCGCTCATCTCGGGAGTCCAGACGAAGACCCTGGAGACCAACCAGGCGCTGGAAGACCTGGCGTCACTGGTGAGGGGAGATCCCGCTCTTTCCGCCATTTTCGCGGAACATGACGCTCCGGAATTGCGAGCGGAGCTTGAGGCTGCGCCACGGGGACGAGATCTTCTTTCCCGGTTTGATGCTTTCCTTGATTGTTACGGCCACCGGGAGACCGGGTCCTTGCTGTTGATTTACCAGCCTACCTGGAAAGAATCACCGGAGATAGTGCTGGGCATCATCAAGGAGTTAGCCCGGACGGAGCCAGCACCAAGGGCTGAAAGACTGCCCTGGGAGAAGGCGCGGGATGAAGTGTTGCGCCACCCCGTACTGCGCTTACCCCCACTGCGCCGTCATTTTCTGACCTTACTCCAGGAGGCACGCTGCTTTACCGCTATCCGTGAGGACACCCGCTTCTATGCTGCGCTGCCATTACCGGTTATGAGACAGACGTTTCTGGAAATGGGACGCCGACTGGCCGGTGCCGGAATACTGGCTATTGAGGAAGATATATTTCACCTTACGATGAGTGAGCTTGAGGCATTGAGGGAGTCATGTCCGCCCTCCTCCGACCTTGCCGGGAAGCTGCGCGCCGCGGCTGGAAGGCGTAAAAGCAAACGTGCTGCCCTTAAAGAGACCCCGCTGGTAGACCCGCGGCTCTTTCGCCAGGGCGGGTACGAGGGTGACGCGCTGGTCTCTGGTTCTCCTGCCGGGCGGGGTGTGGTTGAGGGAGCGGTGCGCATCATACGCCAGACCTCCGAGTTCAGCCGTTTGCGTCGTGGTGAGATACTGGTAGCGCCGTATACCAATCCCGCCTGGACGCCCCTGTTCCAGCGGGCAGCGGCAGTGGTCGTCGATACCGGTGGGGCGGCCTCTCATGCCGCTATCGTAGCCCGCGAATACGGCATCCCGGCAGTGATGGGCACTACCGACGGCACACGGCGACTCCGTGACGGGCAAAGGGTCAGGGTGGATGGGGGACAGGGTAAGGTCTATGACGCTGAAGTCAGGTAAGACACATAAATTTCGATGGTCTGAATGAAGATGGTAATCAGGACACTTCGATGACGGCAGTGGGGATTCCGGCAATCGCCATAGCTTATTTGCTTGGCTCAATTCCTTTTGCCTATATCGTCACGCGCCTGTTAGAAGGCGCAGATATCCGGCAGTTAGGTGATGGTAACCCCGGCACCGCTAATGTTATGCGGGAGGTGGGAATAATCCCTGACCTGGCTGTTCTGCTGTTGGACCTTGGTAAAGGTCTTCTGGCAGTGCTCGTAGCCCGATGGCTGGGAACAGACCAGATAATCGTCCTCATCTGTGGCATTGCCGCCGTTGCCGGGCACATGTGGTCGCTCTTCCTCGGTCTCAGGGGAGGCGGCGGCGCGGCTACTACCCTGGGTGTCTTTTTTGCCCTCGTGCCCGTTGAGTTTTCCATCAGCTTCTTTATCATGGCGGTGACGGCTCTACTGACCAGGAATTTTGGCTTCTCCGTCGGAGTGGGTCTGCTCCCGCTGCCTCTAATCCTGTGGGCTTTCGGTGTGGATGCCAGTCTTATCATTTATTCACTGGTTCTAACCCTCCTCCTCACTCTCAGGAACGGTAGGGACTGGCCGGCTCTCCTGCGTAAACTGGCTATCTCTGCTGAGTGGAAAGAAGTGATATTTAAACGGAAGCTTAGACTTCGAAAAAAGGAATAAAGCAGGCAGTGAGGAATGACCGGTCAACAATGAACAGGAATTGATGGGTGGGATAGAAGGAGTAACTGCCAGTGCCAAAAAAAGAGACCGTTATTGGATTCCTGGGCTTGCTCGTCTCCATTGGCCTTGCTGCGTTTGCGCTCCTTTATAGAGACTATCTGGCGGGTATTGCCAATATCGGTGGCTACAGCCTTGTTGGAGTATTCGCAGTATCATTCATTTCTGCCAGCGTTGTTAGCGTTACTTTCATACCGATACCCTACTACCTGCCGGTACTCCTTCTCTCAGATACTCTATCCTCAGAGTGGGGAATACTTGCGCCGGTGTTTATCGGCACAGTGTCGGCTACCGGGGCCAGTCTGGGACAACTACCGACTTTCATGATTGGCTACGGAGGGAAGCATATTTCAGAAAGGCTCACTTCCAGAAGTGAAGCGCGTTCCTATCGCAGGATTTTAGAGTGGGTAGAAAGGCACGGCTCATTCGCTGTCTTCCTGGTATCAGCCGTACCGAACCCGTTTCACCTGCCATTGACTCTGGCTCTGGGAGCGCTGAAGTTTCCACCGGCTAACTGGTTCATTTTCACGCTTCTGGGCAATTTGTTTAAGAACCTCGTAATTGCGTTCATCGGCTATTTTGCCCTCCATGCTATTTTGTGACGTCAGTTTGTGGCAGAATTTACATATGTCTCCCTCAACTTATTACCTGTTTCAAAGGAAATACGCTAGCATACGTTGACGATTAACGGATTGATTATTTCTACACGCTCCATTCTTCTGATTTCCATTAACCAGCAAAGGAGAATATAATCAAGCAGTAGGTTATAATTGTGAGAACACTTATAATATCAGAGGAAGGAAACTGTCTGAGAGTACCCTTTTAGTGGAATGACCGGCAGGGGGAGAATATCAAACCGAGGCGGGTATTGCTGATTGGTTGATGAATTAATTCGGCTGCTTGACGTACCCGGTGAACTGCTGGTTATCGTTATAGCCGCTTTGCCGCTGGTTGAGCTGCGCGGCGCTATTCCGGCAGGTATCGGGTTATTCCGCCTTGAATGGCATGTTGTTTTCTTGCTGGCCGTTTTCGGCAATCTATTGCCTGTGCCGGTTCTTTTGTTGTTTTTCCAGACACTGGTAAAGTACATCGGGCGGGGGCGTGTGGGAGCGAAGTTAATTGGCCCGGTCGTCCGGCATGCTGAGCGTCACACCGAGACTATCGAGAAATACGAAAGGATAGGCTTGATGATATTCGTGGCAATTCCGCTGCCGTGGACCGGCGCGTGGACAGCTTCCATGTTAGCGTCACTTCTGGGCATAACATTCCGGCGCGCCTTTTTTTCTGTTGCGGCAGGGGTGATTATTAGCGGCGCTATCGTTACAACTCTGGTATTGTTAGGCTGGATAGGGGCTGTTATTGCCGGACTAGCTCTGATTACACTGGCAATAATAAGTTTGACGAAGATGTGACTGTCCCCGGCTGGACTCTTGTTACTTACCTTAACAGGGTCAGTGTTTGTAGCCCGGCGGCGAATCAGCTTCGAAACTTGCCACAGTCAGGGATGAACCGCAAGTTGTGATGATGTTCGAGACGCGTCTCTAATGAGTAACCCACTTTGTGCCGGATAGCTTGTTCAAGTCCTGTTTGGCGGAGAGAATGCCCGCCCATAAGTCCCCGGTCTCTTCGAGCCTGCCCGGCAGTGTCATCAGGGTGAAATCCGTGGGATATACCTTGCCCAGTTCTTCCCAGCGCAGTGGTGTAGCTATCGTGGCATCCGGTGTAGGGCGAGGTGAGTAAACCGAGGCCAGGGTCTTGCCCCGCACATTCTGGCCGTAATCTACGAATACTTTTCCGCGGCGTTTTTCCTGTGCCCACTCCGTGGTTATTTCACGGGGGTGCCTCTGAACAAGAAATCTGCCGACTATTTCAGAGGCAGAACGCACAGTTTTGTAGTTGAAGCGGCGGGTGATGGGAATGTAGATATGGAGTCCCGTCTTACCCGATGTTTTGACAAAGGCTTCGAGTTCAAGGTCATTGAGCGTCTCTTTCAGCCACAGAGCGACCTCACACGTTTGGCTAAATCCGGCGCGGTTTAACTCAGGTTCGGTACCGGACGGTTCCTGCCCGGAATAGATGTAAGGGTCAAGGTCGAAGATAATAAAATCGGGATAATCAAGGAGATAGTCCGCACTTTGCCCTTCTATATCCGGCCCGGCGGCTATCCTGGAAAACCAGCTATGAAATTCAATGTTGGCCACCTGTCCCAGCCAGAGGAGTGACGCCAGGTTGTTGCAGACCAGGTATTCGCTACTGGTCCCTTTCTCCTCGCTGATGTTTACCTTCCCGACAAAGGCGGGCGTGGGGTGCCCCCAGTGCTTCTGGTAGAAATGCTGGCCGTTAATGCCGTCAGGGTAGCGGCTTAATGTCAAGGGGTGGTCTTTCAGGTGGGGTAAAAGGTACGGCGAGACCTTCGCCAGATATGCCAGCAAATCACGCTTGGTGAAGCCCGGATGATCAGCGGTGGCCGGCCAGAGTATCTTCTCCATATTGGTCAGTCCGATTCTGTGACCTTCAACTTCAATAGATAAAGTATCTCCGGGGTTTTGTAACTGCTTGAGAATACTATCAAGCCGATTGGTATCAGTCCGCTGAGGTGGCGCCACTACCGTGACAGGCTCCGTCCGGTGGATTTCATCCGGGGCTTTATCCTCGCGCAGCCGGACGAAGACGGGAATGCGGAGCCGGCCTTCCTGTGTCCATTCACTGAACTTGACCTCAGCGACCAACTCGGGCCGGACCCAGGTGGTGGGGGCGTTGAGGTGGGGGACTTCAGAAAACTGGCAGTCATCAACGCGGATGGCATCGAGTCGGTTCTTCAGTTCGCTTAAAGTCTCTTCGTTGAAACCGCTGCCGACATGTCCGGCAAACATAAGCTTGCCATCGTAACCGAAATAGCCGAGCAAAAGGGAACTGAAGCTCTGCGTCCGTCCTCCTGGCGCCACACTGTACCCGCCGATGATAAACTCATCGCTGAGCATGGCCTTGACTTTGAGCCAGTTAGGGGAGCGTTTTCCTGATTCATATACGCTATCAATCTTTTTGGCGATGACTCCTTCCAGTCCATTTTTCACCGCGGCCTCATAGACGGTCTCTCCTTCCCCCTGGAAGTAGTCGATGAGTCTGACCTGGTCACCCGGCCTGAGGATTCCGCGAAGCATTTCCTTACGGGAACGCAGGGTAATGCCACGGAGGTCATACCCGTCCAGATAAAGTACGTCAAAAACGTAGTAAATCAAGGGGAACTGACCAGACGGCTGGCCTTCCGTCCCGCGTAGTGAACTCAAATAGTTCTGCAAGCATTGAAAACACTGCCGTCCTTTTTCATCCATGGCGATTACCTCACCATCGAGAATAAGTTCAGAGGCCGGCTGACGGCTGAGGTCGGGAACAAGCGCGGCATATTGCCGGGTAACATTGTTACCCCGGCGGGACAGCAGAGTTACACTCCCGTCACGTATAAGGCTGATGACACGGTAACCGTCCAGCTTCGGCTCGAAAACCCATCCGAGATGGGAAAAGGGTCCTTCAGCAAGGCCGGCAAGCATCGGGGTGACGGCAGGGGGGAAGGGGGACGGGCGAGCCCCGGGTAGCTGTATCGGGTTGAGTTGCGTGACGGCTGCCGTATCAGGCGAGCGTTTCGCCCTGACATCTTCAATAGTACGTCCGGAGACTACTGACTGTTCCTCTCTGAGGACATCGCTGCCGGGACTGGCGTAGTCATCACGGTGTTTTATGAGCAGCCAGTCCCTTTCCCTTTTTTGCATTTTGACCAGCGTCCAGGAGCCGGTAAGCTTGTGACCACGCAGGAAAAATGAGAGCTTGCCCTTCTCCATACCGCGTCTCATTTGCTCTTCGGCGGCAGAGCGGTCGTTGAAAAGGAAGCTACCATCCTCGTCAGGAGAGTAGGTGCCGCTGTCCCAGATAATGACCTCACCGGCACCATATTCACCCTTGGGAATAATGCCCTCGAAGGTAGCATACTCTAGAGGATGGTCTTCAACCATTATGGACAGATGTCTGGCTTCGGGGTCGAGGGAGGGCCCTCTGGGGACGGACCACGATTTGAGAACCCCGTCCAGTTCAAGACGGAAATCGTAGTGCAACTGTCGCGCGCGGTGTTTCTGGACGACGAAGTGTAGTGGGCCCGTATTCGCCTCTGTTCCGGGGGGTGGTTCAGAGGTACGTTGAAAATCCCGCTTCTCCCGGTACTTTTCCAGTCCCATAGCCATATTTCATGCTATAATTTTAGGGGTACGGTTGTCCAGATGAGGCTTTGAGAATGGGACGAATTATGGTCGGAATATCCTCGTGGGCAGAGCCGGAACTGGTGCGTAGTGGTTTTTACCCCGCCGAAGTCAAAACGCCGCAGGCCAGGCTGGGCTATTACGCCGCTCGATTTCCCGTTGCCGAGATAGACTCCAGCTACCACTTTTTTCCGACGCAACGTAACCTGGCGCTCTGGTTAGAAAATACGCCTGATGGTTTTACTTTCGATGTGAAGGCTTTCAGCCTTTTTACCCGGCATCCCACTCCGCTTGCCTCTCTCCCCGGGACAGTTCGTGAGAAATACGCCGGTCAGATTCAGGCTAAAGGTAACCTCTACCAGCACCATTTGCCGGATGCGGCGATTGACGAACTCTGGACAATATTTATCCGTACTATTGAGGTTTTCCGAGACGCGGGAAAACTCGGGGCGGTGCTCTTTCAGTTTCCTCCCTGGTTCCATCCCGAGCCTGATAACTTCGATCATATCGGCAGTTGTCGGGAGAGGCTCTCATCATACCAGGTAGCGGTGGAGTTCCGGGTGGGGAGCTGGCTGGACAGGCACCGGGAAGAAACTGTCCGGTTCCTTCGTAAGCGCGGGATCTCCCTGGTTTGCGTGGATGAGCCTCAAGGATTCAAATCGAGTGTCCCGCCCGTGAGAGAGGTCACCGCGCCCCTGGCTATTGTCCGGTTCCACGGACGGAACAGCGAGAACTGGGAAAGTAAGTGCATCCCGGCAACGGAGAGGTACAACTATCTTTACCGAGAAGAGGAACTGACGGAGTGGGTTCCCGGAATTCGGACCATGTCAGAAAATAGCAAAGAGCTGCATATTATCTTTAAGAACAAGCATGCCGACTTTCCCGTTAAGAACGCCCTCCGGATGAAGGAATTGCTGGGTCTTACTTGAGGACAGGCGCCTTCTTCGCAGCCTCAACGCTGGCGCGCAGTGCCGCCATAAGGTCGCCAATCTCCGCTTTCGGCATCGCGAGGGCAACAATCTTCTCGCCCTTGATCTTGGCGTCAATAACCTTTTTTAAGGCGTGCTGATATTCGTCTTTGTAGTCATCCGGCTTAAAGCTCTTCTCCATTGCTTTGACCAGAGAAACAGCCATGTCAAGCTCGGCGTCGGTGGCTTTGGTTTTCGGAGGAGAGATTTCCTTCCGGGGTAAAATCTCAGCTTCATAGTGTAAGGAGTGCAGTACAATAATGTCTTCAAGCGGTCTCAGGCAGACAAGATGTTCCCTCCGCTGAAAAGTAACCTTACCAACGCCGACGCGCCCCGTTTTTAGCAGGGCTTCTTTTAAAAGCTGGAAAGGCTTGGTGCCAAGCTCCTCCGGTTCAAGATAATGGACGCCATAGTAATACAGCGGGTCTATCTCCCCGGCTTCGACAAAGCCGAGGATGTCAATGGTATGCGAAGTCTTAATCGGGACTTTTTCGAAATCGCTGTCATCCATGACCACGTACTGCTCTTTGGCGACCTCATAGCCCCGTACGGTTTCTTTTACCCCGAAGTATTCGTCATCAGTCTCGCAGTGTAATACCTGTTTGGGTCGGGTAAGGCACTTTTTGTGGAGAAGGTGAAAGCTCAGCGGTTTACTCTCTGTACCCACGTACATCTTGACCGGTATTGCCACGAGCCCGAAACTGATCGCTCCTTTCCAGAATGCTCTCGGCATGGACTACCTCCTGATATCTGAGATTCTCCAAACAGCAGGATGCTATAAAAGACTGCTTGCCTCAACCCATTCTAGCAAGACCAGCCGGATATTTAAAGAAAGCAACGGGTGCGGAAGGTGCCGGGATAATGAGGTGGCCGTGAAACCTTGTTTCGTTCCTATGGTCGGGGCGAGAGGATTTGAACCTCCGACCACCTGAACCCCATTCAGGTGCGCTACCTGGCTGCGCTACGCCCCGACTTATGCGACTTGTTGGCTGGGCTGGCAATCTCATTTTTATACATTCGGGGTTAATAGTCAAGGGCTATCCCGGATTAAGTGCTGTGCTGCCGGACTGGTTGGTGTGGAAATCATCCTGACTTGCTGTTAAAATTGATTGATCAATACCAGGCGTTGCTTCAGGTTTTGACCGGTAACGTGACTGATGGGAACCAGGCGGAATATTTAGATGTCTAGGAAAATCGAGCAAAATGTCCGGCAAGTATTGAGTGAACTGCCGGAAGGCGTACATCTGGTGGTCGCGGCTAAGGTCACGGAACCGGAAGTAATTCTGCAGGCGATCGCCGGGGGCGCCCGAATTATCGGGGAAAACTATGTCCAGGAAGCGGAAAGGGCGTATCAGGTGGTGGGAGACAGGGTAAGATGGCATTTTATCGGCCATCTCCAGAAGAATAAGGTGAAGAAAGCGATGGGGATTTTTGATATGATTGAAACGGTCGATTCTGTAGCAATAGCGCGGGAAATTGATAAATGGTGCGCTCAGAGCGGTAAGATAATGCCGGTGCTGGTGGAAGTGAACATCGGCCGCGAAGCACAAAAACCGGGTGTTCTACCCGAGAACGTTGAGCCACTGCTCAGAGAGATCTCCGGTCTGGCCAATATCAGGGTGCAGGGATTGATGACGCTGGGTCCCGCCGGGGCTGCTCCCGAAGATTCGAGGCCTTATTTTGCCGGGATGAAAAAGCTGCTGGACAGGATTGAAAGCCTGGGACTGGCTAACGTGGAAATGAGGTATCTCTCTATGGGCATGACCGGTTCTTATCAGGTTGCCCTGGGTGAAGGGGCTAATATCGTGAGATTGGGGAGCCGGGTATTTAATCCTTGTAGCAGGGAAGGGTTGGGCTTAACATAACGTCAGGAGTTAAGGAAAGCGTTGACAAATACGGAAAGGAATAAGAAGATGCCTGCCATCGTTTCATTTGCCGGTAATTCGGGGTCGGGCAAGACGACCCTGATGGAGAAGCTGATCCGGGAGCTGAAAGCGAAGGGCTACCGGGTGGCTACCATCAAGCATACTTTTCACAGTATTGCCCTTGACCAGCCCGGGAAAGACAGCTGGCGGTATATCGAGGCGGGCAGCGATGCGGCCGTCGCCGTATCCCGGGAGATGATGCTGCTAGTCAAGCCGTTGAGAGCGGATGTTACCCTGGAAGAAGTAGCCCGGGTTGTCGGGGAGGACTATGATATTATCCTGGTGGAGGGTTTCAAGCGGGACAATGCCCCCAAGGTGCTGGTGCACCGTGGGGCGGCGGGGCCGTTGCTGAGTGATCTCAAGGAGGTCATCGCCATCGCCACTGATGAACCTCTGAAGACAAAGACACGGCAGTTCTCCCTGGATGACGCCAGGGGGATCGCCGCCTTCCTGGAGCGGGAGTTTATCAAGTCACCCCGCTGAATGGTTGTAACAGGGGAAAGCGTCGTACTGCCTGCCTGTTTCAATGCGTTGACCCGTTGCCCGTATCAGCTTCTGCCGAACTCCCTCTCCAGTTGTCCGGAATCGAGGTGAATCATCGTCGGCCGGCCGTGGGGGCAGGTGTTGGGCAGGGCGGCCTGTTCCAGTTGACGTAACAGGGCGCGCATCTCGTCGTCACTCAGGGTCTGCCCGGCCCTCACCGCGCTGTGGCAGGCCATGGTCATCGCTATCTTTTCCGTCCAGTCGTGGTTGTCCGCGGGTGTATCGAGTAGTTCTGATAGCATCCCGGCCCAGTCTTTACGGTGGAGCAGGGCAGGTATCCTCCGTACCAGATATGTCCTCTCGCCGAAGGGCTCCAGGGTAAAACCGGATTCAACCAGGCTTAGATACCCGGATTTCAGGGTGGCGTCCTGTCCGGGAGTGACCTCGAGTGTCTCCGGTTCCAGCAGTCCCTGCACCTCTATTTTTTGCTGTGACATCTGCTGCCTGATTTTCTCGAAGAGAACGCGTTCGTGGGCGGCGTGCTGGTCAATCAGGTAGAGTCCGTCCGGACCTTCGGCGACAATGTAGCTGCCGGCGAGCTGTCCCAGCAGGCGCAGCGCCGGCAGGGAAAATGCCGGAGTGGTTGCCGCCGTCAGCGGAAGGTTGCTGACCGGAGTCCGGGGGGAGGCGTCCGGTGTTCGAAATAACTGCCGGCTGCCGGCGCGGGTCTGGTAGGCGGTAGCTACTTCCTCAATGCGGGGGGATGGCGACAGTTCAATCAATGCCTGCCGTATCTTTTTCTGCACCGCGCTGAAGATGAAGCGCTCGTCCCGGAACCTGATCTCGGTCTTGGTGGGGTGGACATTGACGTCCACCTCTTCCGGCGGGAGCGCTATGTTGATGACGGCCACAGGGTGTTTCCCCGTCATCAACAGGCCGTGGTAAGCCTCCTCCACCGCCCAGGAGAGCAATCGGCTGCTTATCCAGCGGCGGTTGACGAAGAAGCTGAGGTAAGTCCGGCTGGCGCGGTTTACGGAAGGTGTCCCGACCATCCCGGTGACAAGGGGTGATGCCGGACTGTCTTCCCACGCTTTTTGGCCTTGGCCAACTTCCAGCATATTGCCGGCTATCTCCGGGCCATAAATCTCGATAATGCTGTCGATTAGCCGGCCGCTCCCCGAGGTTCTGAGCACCGTCCGTCCGTCCGTGGAGAGGGTGAATTTAACCTCGGGGTAGGCGAGGGCATACTGGCTGACGGCATGGGCGATGTGGCTGTTCTCGGTAGTCGGCGACTTCAGGAACTTGAGTCGGGCCGGGACGTTGCGCAGCAGGTTGCTGACGGTGATGGTGGTCCCGGGGGAGTGCCCCCGGCTTCCCCGGCTGACGACCGTTCCCTGGTCCAGGTTGAGCGAACTGCCGGTGACGGCGCCCGCCGCACAGCTGATGATTTCTATCTGTGACACGGCGGCGATGCTGGGTAAAGCCTCGCCGCGGAAACCGAGGCTGCCGATGGACTCCAGGTCGCTGGCGCTGGCCAGCTTGCTGGTGGCATAGCGCTCGAAGGCGAGCTCCAACTCCGTGGCCGGTATCCCCAGTCCGTTGTCAGTCACCCGGATCAGCCCGATGCCACCGTCCCTGACTTCGACACTAATCTGGCGGGCCGACGCGTCCAGCGAGTTCTCCACCAGTTCCTTGACCACCGAGGCCGGTCTCTCCACCACCTCACCGGCGGCAATCCGTGATACTACCTGTGGTTCGAGGACTCTTATCGGCATGATAACCTTCAATAATGATTAATAGTACACGTTACCGTGTAAATAGTCAAGCTTTCCGGGGTTATTCCACCTTCTCCAGTCCGGCATAGCTGAGCAGCAGCTTTTTGACCCCGGCGTTAAAAGCGACCACCACCTCTTCATCGCTCTTTACCGCCCGGCAGCTGACCACCACCCCCTTGCCGAAGCCGCTGTGGAGCACGTGGTCGCCGGCTTTCAGTCCGGAGGGGGTGGGAGCGGGTGGCGGGGCTGGGGTTGGGGCTTTGTTCCAGGAGTAGATTGAGGGGACTGCTGGCTGCTCTTCCTCGTGCCAGGACTGGCTGCCCGCAATCAGGTGCCGGGGAATATCGCCGAGGAAGCGTGACGGCTGGCTCAACGTGCTGCGTCCCATCAGGCTGCGACGGAAGGCGCGCACCAGGTATAGCTTCCGCCGGGCGCGGGTGATGCCCACATAGCAGAGTCGCCGCTCCTCCTCCATTTGTGACGGGTCGTCAAACGACCTGATATGGGGCAGGATGCCGTCTTCCATGCCGACCATAAAGACGACCGGGAACTCCAGTCCCTTGGCCTGGTGCAGGGTTATCAGGGTTACCGCCGCTACGCCTGTATCCAGTCCGTCGACATCGGATACCAGTGTTACCCCTTCCAGAAAAGCGGTCAATGCCTCCGGCGGACCCAAATCACGGTACTCCTGGGCTACCGTGCGTAACTCCATGATGTTTTCCCAGCGCTCCTCGCCGTCGGCCTCATTCTTGATATAGCTCCGGTAGCCGGAGCGGTCAACCACCCGGTCGAAAAGGTCGATGATATCCAGTTGCTGACCGGCGGCGATCAGCTCCTCCATCATTTTCCGGAAAGCGGCCAGTAGCTGGCGGGTGCGGGAGCTAATGGCTGGCTGGGACGTGGTTTCTTCCATCCCCGCCCGGGTCATAATTTGTAATGCGGCGTACTGTGAAATGCCCTGCGACTGTGCCATGCTGGCGAGCCGGTCCTGGGTCTGCTGACCGATGCCGCGCTGCGGGACATTGATTACCCGGCTCAGGCTGACGCTGTCGCTGGGGTTCTGGATTAGCCGGAGGTAGGCGATGACATCCTTGACCTCCCGCCTCTCGTAGAAGCGGGTGCCGGCGACCAGCTTGTAAGGCGTTCCGTAGCGGATAAAGGCTTCTTCCAGTGCCCGCGACTGGGCATTGGTGCGGTACATCACCGCGCAGTCTTTCAGGCTGAACTCGCCGTGGCTGACCAGACGCTCGATCTCGTTGACCACGAAGCGGGCTTCCTCCTGCTCGGTATAGGTCTCAACCACGGTGACCGGTTCGCCGGTCTCGTTGCTGGTCCAGAGGCCCCTGGCTTTACGATGCTGGTTAACCGCTATTACGCTGGCGGCCGTTTCCAGGATGAGCTTGGTCGAGCGGTAGTTCTCCTCTAGCAGCACGATTTTGGTCTCCGGGTAGTCCTTTTCGAAGCTGAGGATATTACGCAGGTCGGCAAAGCGCCATGAATAGATTGACTGGTCGGGGTCGCCGACGACGCAGATGTTACGGTACTTTGCCCCCAGTTGCTTGATTAGCTCATACTGGACCAGGTTGGTGTCCTGGAACTCGTCCACCAGAAGGTGGCGGTACCGGGTCTGGTAGCGGTCC
>JAUYMF010000059.1 GCA_030698765.1 Dehalococcoidales bacterium | reverse complement strand
TGTCATTGCGAGGAGTCCGCCTCCGGTGGACGACGTGGCAATCTGGGGGTAAGGGATAATTCCGCCCCCGCCGAGATTGCTTCGCCTTCCGCCTGCGGCGGAATGGTCTCGCAATGACAGCAGTGGCGGCAGCGTAACTATAAGTGTTACTTGGTACTAGATTGATATATGTCCAAAAGACGATTGCTACCACCCCCAGAGTGTTGCCTGGTTGAGTTCTAAACCGGCAATGATTATGTTAAGGTGAGTTAACGCCTGCGGGAAGTTACCCATAGCCTCGCCCGTATCCGGGTTCACCATCTCTGAGAACAAGCCAAGGTGATTGGCGCACTTTAGAATTCGCTCGTAAAGACGCACCGCTTCATCAAGTTTATTCAGCCGGATGAGGTCCCTGACCAGCCAGATTGAACAGGCAAGAAAAGCGCCTTCGTCTCCTTTCAGACCGTCATTGACCTTCGCCTGGTCATAGCGGCGGAGCAGCCCGTTCCAGCCCAACTCTTCCCGGATACGGGCTATCGTGGATACCATGCGCTCATCTGAAGCGGGAAGAAAGCCGTAAAGCGGTATCAGCAGGACGCTGGCGTCCAGGGCTTCGGTATCATAATGCTGGGTAAAGGCTCCCCGCCAGGAATTCCAGCCCCGGCTCAGAATATCTTCCCTTATCTGACCCGCGGTCTCCCCCCAACGCTCCAGGTTCTCCCGATAGCCCAGTATTTCGCCTATCTTTATGCCTCTGTCGAGAGCGACCCAGCACATCAGTTTGGAATGGATGAAATGAGAGGGAGCGCTTCTAACCTCCCAGATGCCGCTATCAGGTTCTCGCCAGAGCCGGCAGGCAGAGTCAACGTAAGCCTCAAGCAATTGCCAGGTACCGCGAGAAATATAGCCGCGTATGCTGAGGTAGTTGTAGGCAGCCTCAAGCACCTCGCCGAAGACATCGAGCTGGCGCTGAAGATAGGCAGCATTGCCAAGTCTTACCGGCCTTGAGTTCCGGTAGCCGCTCAGGTGGTCAAGTGTCTGCTCATCCGGAGGAGTATTAAAATCAATACCATGGAGAGTCTGTCCCGCCGGGCCGCGGACCGAGCAGACCTTGGAGAGCCAGTTCATGAACCCGGCAGCTTCATCCTTATGCCCCATCAGGGAGAAGGCGCTTAAGGTCAACGAGGCATCTCTGAGCCAGGCATAGCGGTAGTCCCAGTTACGCTCCCCGCTAATCTCTTCAGGTAGAGAGGTAGTCGGCGCCGCAATTATGGCACCGGCGGGCTGATAGATCAGCAGGTGCAGGGTCAGGTATGACCTGAGTATCGTCTCTCGCCACAGGCCGTAGAAGGTGCCACCCCGGGCTTCATATTCCCAGTAGCTCCTGGTCTTCTTCAGTCGGTCAGTCAGGTTGTAAAGCGCCGCGGGTTGTGGTTCTCCGGAGTGCAGAACAAACTCTGCCTTCTCACCTTTATTTAGTGTAAAATGGCTGCTGGCGGCATCCCCCTGGAGACGGAACTCTACGTTTGAAGATAAGGCAAATGGTTCTGGATTGTTCTGAACGAGGACTCCATATTTTCGAAGGACGAGCGCCGGGTACTCGCGGCCATAATCAGGTCTTGGTTCAAACAGCGCTTCCAACTCTACTTTACCGTCCGAGCATTCAACAAGGCGGTGAACCTGGTTTATCTGCATCAGACGGCCGTCAGAACCGCGGTAACAGGGCATGAAATCCGTCAGGATGACCTGCCCTGTCTCTGTCTGGAAGGATGTCCGGAGTATATTTGTATTGGGCAGGTACACTTGTCTGGATTCAAACGAAAGCAGCGGACTTATCCGGAACTTACCTCCCCCGGTCTCGTCCAGTATCGCCGCAAAAACGCTGGGCAAGTCAAAACGCAGCGGACAATACCAGTCAATAGAACCCTGGGTGCTGACCAGGGCCGCGGACAGCTTGTTCCCGATTAATCCGTAGTCGCTTATCGCCCGGTACTGAGGTGAATACACTTTCTCGCTCGACGCTATTCCAAACCGTACTTGGTTTAATCCTGACACTAATCATAGCCCGGGAAGTAATCGCGTTTGACCTGCTCCTGCGGCACGTCGATTGCGGAGATCTGTTCCTCCAGCGCGATAACCATCCTGAGCGGGCCGGAAAGATAAAAAGTTCTCTCCTGATAGTCCGGCATCAGTTCAGTGATCAGTTCCTTGGTGATAAACCCCTTTTTACCTTCCCATCCGGGCGGGAAATCCGGCCCCGAGAGTACGTATTCTATTCTGATACTCTTGCGCGTACTGGCTATCTCTTCCAGTTCCTCACGGAAGGCGATATTCTCCCAGGTATTATTACCGTAGATGAGAACTACATCGTAATCGAGCTTTTTATCAGCCATATAGCGTAACATGCTGCGTAGCGGGGTAATCCCGATGCCGCCACTGAGGAAAGCCAGTTTCCCGTTCTGCGCAGGGAGGACAAAGTCTCCTTCGGCGCCCCGTAATCTAACCCAGTCTCCGGCCTTCATCCGGTCTAAAGCCTGGGAGAAATCACTGGCGGTAATTCGCTTGGTGAACTCAAGGTAGCCATTTTTTTCGGTTTCCGTAGGCGCACTGGAAATCGTAAAGTGGTGTACCGCTTCCCTGCTGTCAATCCGGATGGTCACAAAGAAGAACTGGCCTGACTGATACTCAATATCTTTCCGACCGCCAACGTCAAAACGGAAAGTCTTGATATCCGGAGTACGCTGAATTACCTCTGACACACTGGTCTCAAATTGCCACACTGTTTGACCTCCTGCCGAATTATTTTCCAGCTTGATGCGCCGCTATCCGGAGACCCGGTTGTGCTTCTACTGCCCGTACTCTAACACAATCAGTATCATGGTCAACACCGGGCGCAGGAAACCCTGCTCAATCTTGCCGTTCATGAGGTCTTTTTATTATGCCATTGCGAAAATCAAGAAGTTATAAAATCAATGCTGAAAAAGTTACAAAACCATAACATTTAATGCCGATCCCTCCATAGACAGGGACATCTCTATGCTCCGGTACTACACCGGTTTGCAGGTAACGGACACAGGTGCTAATATTAAACACTACCACCAATGATTTTCGCCTGGATAACTTACGGGGTTCAACAGCCTGGTTTGAATTCCAGCCGGATGGAGTAAGCCGCGCCGCTAATGGATTCCCATCAGAAACGTTCGAAGGTGTTTTATGGCTGGTATATTGTCGGCGCATGTTTAGCGCTCACACTCTATACCGGCGGTGTTGTCTATTTCGGGTTTACCGCGATTTTTGAGCCAATAGCCAGTGAGTTCGGCTGGAGCTACGCTCAGATTTCACTGGCTGCTTCGCTGCGCGGCCTGGAGACGGGTCTTCTGGCTCCCATCATGGGGCTACTGGCTGACCGCTGGGGGCCGAGAAAACTAATCCTGGGCGGAACGATCATTATCAGCCTGGGTTTTTTACTTCTGAGCCAGGTCTCCTCTCTCGCCGTGTTCTACATGGCATTTGCCCTGCTGGCGATAGGGATGAGCACCTGTACCGGCACGGTACTGATGACCGCGGTTACCAACTGGTTCCGCCGCCGGGCAGGACTGGTTATTGGCATTGTCGCCAGCGGATTCGGACTCGGCGGCCTTCTTGTCCCCGTTGTAACCGGCTTAATCGATACACTACAATGGCGATTGACAATGATTGTTATCGGCATCGGAATGCTGGTTATAGGTCCGCCACTGGCACTGCTCGTTCGTCACAAACCGGAAAACTATGGCTATCAGCCTGATGGTGATATCAGCAGTCCGCCGGAGACGGAAGAAGTACCTGTCTCTCCGGCAATAGAGGAGGTCAACATTCCGGCCAGACAGGCATTCCGCACCAGGGCTTTCTGGTACCTGTCAGTATCGGCCATGTTTCACTCGTTGGTCGTAGGGGCTGTAATAACGCACATGATGCCCTATCTGAGCAGCGTCAACTTCAGCCGCGGTGTCTCCAGCCTGTTGACACTTCTGCTGCCCCTGGCCAGCATTGCCGGCCGCCTCGGCAGCGGCTGGCTCGCCGACAGGATTGGTAGCAGAAGACTGTTAACCACCGGTTTTATTTTAATGACCGCAGGCATGTTTCTCTTTGGATATGTCACCACAGGTATGGCATGGCTGCTGATACCTTTTATCATTACTTTCAGCCTGGGGTGGGGGTCTAATGTCACCACCAGGATATCCCTGCTCCGGGAATACTTCGGCCGTACCAGCTTTGGCACCATACTTGGTTTCATGTCCGGCATAATAATGCTGGGGAATATGGCCGGTGCGCCTATAGCCGGGTTAGTTTATGATACCTGGGGTTCTTATCAGGGCGCCTGGCTAAGCTTCGGCATGCTGACCCTGCTGGGCGCGGCCATTGTACTGATCCTGCCAAACCCCGGACAGACAGGTAAGCAAGCAGCCTGACCTTAATCCGTTTAGCCGTCCTTTGCCCCGCGATTATCAAACATGATAGACTAAACCGAGCAACTGCAGAAAGACAAGGAACGGTGGGAAAATGAATGTGCGAACAGTCGGCATCCTGAGTCCTGGTGATATGGGCTCCGCCATCGGCAGGATGCTGCGGGATGCCGGGCTGGACGTTATTACCTGTCTGGAGGGGCGCAGTGATCTGACCCGCCTCAGGGCCAGCGAGGCGGGTATGCGCGATGTGCCCTCCCTGGATAATCTGGTACGCGAAGCGGAACTCTTGCTCTCCGTACTGGTACCCGCCGAAGCCATGGCACTGGGCCAACGAGTTGCCGACAGTATCCGCCGCACCGGCGCCCACCCTGTATTCGCCGATTGTAACGCCATCGCGCCTCAGACAATTCTAAACATCGGGCGCACCATGGCAGATGCCGGAATCGCTTTCATCGACGCCGGCATCATCGGGTCACCACCACGAGCCGGTAAACAGAGTACGCGCATTTACTGCTCCGGCCCCGATACATCCGCGCTGGAATCGCTGGCTGGAGCCGGGCTGGACATACGGACACTGGGGCCGGATATCGGCCAGGCGTCCGGTCTCAAGATGGTCTACGCCGCTTCCACCAAGGGAATCACCGCGCTGTGCACGGAACTCATGGTGGCAGCCAGAGCGCTCGGCCTCGAGGAAGCGCTCCAGGCTGAGTTTGAGATAAGCCGAAGTGATGTTATACAGGCACTCATCGGACGCATCCCATCAATGCCGCGACGGGCGCGGCGGTGGGTCGGTGAAATGGAAGAGATTGCCGCTACCTTTGAAAGCCTGGGCATGACCCCTCTCATATTGCGGGGCGCCGCTGACCTCTACCGTTTCGTCGGCAAAACACCCCTGGCTGACCAGACGTCACGGCAGCCTGACCCGTCACTGGACACCGTTCTGGACACACTTGCACGAACTTTAAGATAAATACAAAAATGGAGGCGTTTTCGTAATGGATGAAGACCTGGCTAAACTGATTGAAGCCCGGGGGTGGTACCAGGAAACACTGGCCGGCAGAGTTATCAAGGCGCTGGAGAAGAACAACATAACCGGGATTTTTGTCAAGACAAAAGAGGAAGCGCTGGAAAAGGTGATGAGCCTGATTCCGGAGGGCAGTGAAGTAGGGTACGGAGGGTCACGCACCCTTGATGATATTGGCGTGAAGAATGCTTTACGCCAGGGGAACTATGACCTGATTGGAGAAGACGTTCAGAAACTCGGCAAAGACTCCGCGCATATCAAGCGCACGCGCAGCCTGCTCGCCGATGTCTTCATCACCAGTGTTAATGCGCTGACCACTGATGGGAAATTGGTCTGTATTGACGGTACCGGTAACCGTGTCGGGGCGATAATCTTCGGACCGGGCAAGGTAGTCGCCATTGCCGGGATAAACAAGATTGTCCATGATGTTGACGCGGCCATACGCAGGATAAAGGACTACGTAGTCCCGATACAGTCCCGGCGGAGAGGTCACCCGGTACCCTGCGCCAAAGCAGGAGTTTGCGTTGACTGCCGGGTCATGGAGAGAATGTGTAACAACGTCTGCATCATCGAACACCAGCGGGAGAAGGAGAGGATAACCGTCATTATCGTCGGGGAAGAACTGGGGATATAAGAAGCTTGCAGTCCCGCCGGAAGCGGGGAGTCATAATTGTGGTGAAATAGCATCAAGATGGAGGCTGACAATGAGACGCTGGGAGGAAATTTTACCCGAAACTGACCGGGCGCTCTACCAGAAACTGGGCTACAGCTCCAGACAGGAGTACGGGACTAATCCAGCCCTGCTCATAATCGACGTCACCAGAGGCTTTCTTGGCTCCAGGCCGATGCCGGTGCTCCAGGCTGTTGACGAGTACCGCACCAGCTGCGGTGAAGCGGGCTGGACGGCGCTGGAAAATATTAAGAAGCTCCTCGGTGCTTGCCGGATCCAGAAGATTCCGGCGATTTTCACCGCTAATGACGCCGTGACTCAGCAATTCTGCGTTGGACCAACCAAACCATCAGCGGGGTCACCGAAAACGATACAGAGCAAAGACCTGGAAAGACGGCTGAAAGGCTATGAAATTGTTGACGAAATAGCTCCTTTGAGTTCAGAGCTGGTAATACACAGCAAGACCAAAGCCAATGCCTTTGAGGGGACACCGTTGCTGTCCTGCCTGCAGACCATGGGCATTGATTGCCTGCTGGTCGCGGGTTGCGTTACCTCGGTTTGTGTGCGTGCCACGGTGGTGGGAGCCTGGTCACACGGCTATCCGTGTTTCGTGGTTGAAGAGTGCGTCTTCGACAAGTTCGAGCTATCACACCTGGTCAGTCTTTTCGATATGAACGCCAAGTTTGCCGATGTTATTACCCTGGAAGAAGCCCTGCAATATGTCGCCGCAGCGGGAGACACCTCAAGGCAAAAAAGTTGACCGCGCGATGAGCTTGCGGTTGAAACATAACTAATACGGTTGGAGTCAGCACAGGACGGTGCTGACCCCAACTGCTCAGGAATCAACCATTCCTGATAGTGTCAGGCGGGGTCAGATACCCATTTTACGCTTCAGGCTTTTTTCGTGCCCTGGGTTAACTCCGGGTGCTTCCAGTTCATGTGCCTCTCGAAGAGAACAGTATGACTGCAGGTAAAAGAGCACCCTTCCACGGAGCACTTCAACTCGATGTTGTTAACGACCGGCTGCTGCTTCTTTTTGAATATACCCATTTTGCCCCCCAATCAGAATAATCTATTTCGATTCCCAAACGGTATTTAGCATCAAACAAATATTATCCCTGACTGCCACGGCCATTGCCAGCGCAGTAACAGCCTGCAATGACATCACCAACCAAAACCGGACATTACCCTCAAATTGCCACTTGACACAGGAGCGATATTTCTAGTATACTTCTTCAAGAATTATAAGAGTAGATTAAATATTCTTGAAATAAACTTCTAGTAATATTAACAGGAGTACTGAAAATTGTCAAGGGGGGTTCCCCCCTTTTTTTGAGACGCGGAGGAATTGAGATGAGTGAATGGACTTTCGTTACGAATCACGGATTGGTAATGGCTTCTATCGCCAAGAACCCGGAAAAAACAGCCAGAGAGATTGGGGATGATGTCGGCATTACCGAGCGGACCGCCCACAAGATAATCATGGACCTTGAGAGAGAAGGGTATATTACCAAAACTAAAGTTGGCACCAGGAATATCTACCACATCCATCCCAATGTACCGATGAGAACGGCTGATACTGCCGTAGGGGAATTACTGATGGTGCTCGGCTGGAAACAGCGCGAATGTCAGAAAGCAACCGCGCTTAAGAATCAAGCTAACTGAAACTCAGAGACGGGTTGAGCAGCCCGGTAATTAGGGGAGAAGGCTGAATATGAAAATTCTTCTGGCTGTTGATGGCTCCGCCCATGCTGAAATCGCCACCAGGCTGCTAGCGTCTCTTTGTCTTCCCTCCCGGACCGAGCTCGGGATACTTACGGTAGTGCCGGAGCATACTTTCCTGGGGGGAATTACACTGCGCAAACTCAATGACGCTCCGACCAAGAACAGGGTACAGCAACAAAAAGCTATCGAACTACTCCGGGAGATAGCGCAAAAAGTCAATACTCGTCACCTCAAGACCGAGAGCTGGGTACGATGGGGAAACCCGGCGGAAGAGATACTGAAGGTAAGTGATGAAATTGGCGCCTCATTGATAATTCTGGGAGCCAAAGGACTGACTGACCAGCGTACTTTCCGTCTGGGCAGCGTTGCCCAGACCATGCTGAAACATGCCCGGGCCAGTATCCTGCTGGCCAGAGGAAGACCTGATAGTGACGGACAGCTTACCGCAAACATAAAGGAAACAGGTACCATCAAACGGGCCCTGCTGGCGACTGACGGTTCACGGCATTCGGATATGGTCGCCAATTTGCTACTGGACCTCGCCCTGCCACGGCAGAGCGAGGTCATTGTGATAACCGCTCTCCAGTCTCACATCACAGCCTGGGTTAAGACGCCGACGCTTGATTTTCAAACCAACCAGCAGCTACTAATCGAGCTCCAGGCAGCGGAAGAAAATGAAGCGCGGAAGATAACGGCGGAGGTAGAAAAGCGATACCAGGCTAAGGGATACCGGACGGCCTCATTAGTAATAAAAGGCGGCGCTGCCGAGTCCGTACTGGCAGCTTCCAAAAAGTACAAACCGGATATTATTGCGTTGGGCAGCAGGGGTCTTGGAGGCATTGAATCACTGCTTCTGGGTAGCGTGGCCGAAAGAGTAGCCAGATATGCCGAGTGCTCGGTACTAATCGGTCGCTCTCCGAGATGAGCGGCTGGCTAGCTGAATTGCTGAGGCTCATCATGCCTGGTAGGCGCCGGACCACAGCCCGGCCAGAAAGTGACGGGCATTGATGCCGAGCACACGCGCATCATACCCCCCTTCCTGAACGACCAGCGTGGGAAAACGGAGGAGGCCAATCATCTGCCCGATAGACTCGAAGTCCCTGGCTTCCAGGCTCCAGCTGCCGGTAGGGTCTTCTCTGGCCGTATCCAGCCCTAAAGCAACCAGCAGGAACCGGGGGTCGAACCTGGTGACACGCCTCAATACCCCACCGAGAACAGAGCGGTAATACTCACCATCAATGCTTTCCGGTAGCGGTATATTGATATTATACCCCCTGCCTGCCCCTCTGCCCTTCTCACCGGCAAAGCCGCTGAAGTAAGGATAGGTACTGCGGGGATGGCCGTGAATTGATATGGTCAGCACGTCAGAACGCTCGTAGAATATCTCCTGCTGGCCGTTACCGTGATGGTAGTCAACGTCCAGGATAGCCACCTTGCCGTACCTGCTGAGAAATTCCGCGGCAACGGCGCCGGAATTAAAATAGCAAAAACCACCGAAGGTGCTGGGCTCGGCATGGTGGCCGGGTGGCCGCACCAGGGCATAAGCCAGATGGTAACCCTCAAGGAGCTTCTTGGCCGCGGTCAGGGTACAATCTACGGCTCTCTTGGCTGCCGGATAGGCGTTGCTGGTAATCGGGGTAAAGGTATCGATACAGTAATACCCGGCGCGTACCGGCAGGTCCCTGGGTGGACGCGTCCGGTTGCGCACCGGAAAGACGTAAGGGTAGACCGCTATCCCGGGTTCAAGCCCTTCACAAACCTTTCTCAGGTTGTCCACAAAAGCCGGGTTATGCACCGCCTTGATATGCTTTTCCGAGAAATGACGGGGAGCCACCCTTTGAAACAGGTCCGTACTATCAAGCTCATCTAAGATGGCGTCTATCCTTACCGGAGACTCAACGTAACCATGCTCTTCCACATGGTGAATACCGTGACGGTCGTTGATGACCAGTATGATACGCTTATCCTGCGGCGTAGTATGCTCGATGGGAACAGGCGGTCTTTTTACATACCTCGGCCTTCTCAGCCGTACCGGGTCATTCTGAAAGGATTCGACCACCATATCAACGTACTCGGGGGGACAGATGCCTTTATATTTTCGCTTCAGGATTGCCCGGACGATAGCGCGAGCCCGGTCACGGGGCAATCCGATATCCTGTCCCAGGTCATCATAGACCAGGTAAGGGGGGTTATCCCCACTGGGCTTCAGTGGAGTCTCGTAGGCAGTATTGATAACAGGGCGGGCGCCGTACCTTTCATAAAAGCGCAGGCGCGCCGCATTCTGTTTCCTGACTTCAGGGTTACGGCTCAATCCAGGATCGTCAGGCAGACACTCACAGAAAATCCCGATTGCCTTCAGGTCCAGCGCTTCCTCACGCACCCTTTCGTAAAGGGCGCCACCGATGCCCCCACCCATCGTCTGCTTGGTTGTCGAAAGAAAGTCGAGGTAGCAGAACTTGAGAACAGGTTCATGGAACAGCAGAGCAAATCCAACGATACTCCCCTTCGAACCCTCAGCGACAAAGAGTATAGAACGGAAGCGGTATTTCATCGGATTGCGCAGTTGTTCCGGCAGCCTGGCTACCTCTCTTTTGGAGAGGGCGGGGAACTGAGTGCGCAGGATATTCTGTACCTGTTCTATCGCTTCCTGATTAGCCGGAGTAATATCATCGAAGACCCGACGGATACGAAACATAAACTGTCCTCTTTCAGTAAGAACAAGCCAGCGCACCTGACTGGAACCTCTTAAAGCTTTACTTGACCACACTAACCGGTAATACTGATTATACCAGCCAGCCCGAGGCCGCGGATAATCATACTCACCGCGATGGCGGCAAGCAGCAAACTGAATACCTTGGATACTGCCTGAAGTCCGCCCTGCCCCATAAACCGGACAATATAGTTGCTCAGCAGGAATACTCCCCAGGTAATCAGCATGTTTAGAGCAAAGGATATCAGCACCAGGTAAAGCGGAAACTGGATCGCCAGAAGCAGCAGAGTGGTAATGGTGGCCGGCCCCACGGTCAGGGGCGTGCCGATGGGGACCACGGCTACCAACTCCTCTTTAACAACATCGACCATTCGACCTGTGGCCAGGTACTTTATCGATAGCACCAGCAGGATAAGCCCGCCGGCGATGGCAAAGGCGCCCACGGAGATATTCATCACCCGCAGGATGAACTGACCGAAGAACAGGAAGACCAGGCCGACAGCCGCCGCCGTTATTATGGCGACGCGAATCATCTTGTGCCGCTCCCGCCGGGACATTCCCTCGCTCAGTGAAACCACAAAGGGCAGATTACCAAGAGCATCGATAACGATGAAGAGCGGAACAAAAGTTAACACGAAGTCCTGTAGATAATTTCCCATTGTCCGGGGTCCCTCCCCGTAGCCGCTGATGGCTAAGTTCACAACCGCTTCTGCAGGATAACCTTGTCATCGCCGGGGGCATAAAAATCAGGGATACAGGCGATTACTCCATAACCCCGGCTCAGGTGAAAATGCCGTGTCTTTTCATACTCCGGCATAGAAGATGTTTCGATGAGAGCCAGTCTTCCCCCGGCTTTTCTGATTTCATCTTCCGCGGCTGCGATGAGGGCGGTACCGATGCCCTGCCCCTGCTTCTCCCGGGTAACTACCTGCCAGTACAGGTCCCAGGTACCATCGGTCAACGGAGTAGGACCATAGCAGATATAACCGGCAATAGCCGAATCAACCTCAGCTACCAGTGTATAATACCCTGAGCTTGCGGGGTCATGCAAGCAGGCATTGATCACTTCCTCAGCCACCACCACTTC
>JAUYMF010000058.1 GCA_030698765.1 Dehalococcoidales bacterium | reverse complement strand
GCCGGGCACTATCGGCTACCAGCGTACAGTAGGCATTAATTTCGGGATTCAGTCGCTCAATACGGGAAAGTACGGCATCCATTATTTCCACGGGCGAAAGTTTTTTGCTCTTTACTGCCTCAACCATCTCCACCACCGGCAGGTAACAGATTTCCAGATTTTCCAAAGTACCCTCCTTTACAGGTTTTTTCGTCAGGCACCGATTCATCATCGCCATTATACCCAATAAATGCAAATGGAGAAACTATCCAAGCTAAAGAGGCGGAGGAATTTTACGACTGGTTAGCCACATCCTCCGGTAGGGTAAGAGTGGAAATAAGGAGAAGGCGTTAAAAGGCTGGAAATAATGTTTACGCCGAGGCCCTTCCTTCATCGTGGCGGAACGCAGCCCCACAGCACGGCAGGTACGTCGTATGAACGTAGCTCGATTATATCAGGTGCCAGGGCGGAAAATGATCCCGGCGAAGCAGGGTTCAGCCTTCCTGTTCCTTTTCCGGCTCCTCAGCCCCACCGGATCTTTTCTTCCCCCGCCACCAGCCTTTGAGCCGACCTACAATCTGTTTCTCGTAACCCATCTCGCCGGGAGAGTAGTATATCCTGCCTTGAAGGGCATCAGGCAGGTTCCTCTGCTCGGTGAAATGTCCCGGGTAGTCATGCGCGTATTTATAACCCCGGCCGTAGCCCATCTCCTTCATCAAGGGAGTTGCCGCATTACGCAGATGTAGCGGTACCATATCATCAGACCCCTGCTTGATCTCCTTCTGGATACGAGAATAGGCTTCATACAGCGAGTTGCTTTTGGGCGCCGTAGACAGGTAGACGACCGCCTCAGCCAGAGCCAGATTTGCTTCAGGCATACCAACAAAGCTAACCGCCTGCTGGGCCGCCATCGCCACTACCAGGGCTTGAGGGTCAGCCATACCCACATCTTCCGACGCAAAACGGACTAAACGGCGGGCGATATAAAGAGGGTCTTCACCGGCTTCCAGCATCCGCACCAGCCAGTATAAAGAGGCGTCCGGGTCAGAGCCGCGCATCGACTTGTGCAGGGCTGATATAAGGTCATAGTGCTGGTCTCCCGCCTTATCATAGCGCAACGCCGGATGCTGGACAGCATCCTCAATAGTAGCCAGTGAAACGGAACGCTTTCCGCGGGTATCAGGGGGCGTCGTCAGGACTGCCATCTCCAGGGCATTAAGAGCGATACGAGCGTCACCCTTGGACATGGTGATAAGGTGGGCTACCGCCTCCGGGGAGAGTTCAACATCAAGCGCGCCCAGACCCTTGAGCCCGTCCTTGAGCGCCCTCAGTATAATGACCCTGATTTCATCTTCAACCAGCGGGCGCAGTTGCAGCACCTGACAGCGGGAGAGGAGCGGGGAGGTAACCTCAAAAGACGGATTCTCCGTAGTCGCGCCAATAAGAGTTACCGTTCCATCCTCTACAAAGGGTAAAATCGCATCCTGCTGGGCCTTATTAAAACGATGGATCTCGTCAATGAAAAGGATTGTCTTCTGCTGGTAAATCTTACGGCGTTCCTTGGCCTCCTCTATTGCCCGGCGCAGTTCAGCCACGCCGGCGCTGACGGCGCTCACCGCGCTGAAACAGGAGTCGGTACTGCTGGCGATAACGTGAGCCAGGGTGGTCTTACCGCTACCCGGGGGCCCCCAGAGCACGATTGACGGCAGCTTGCCCGCCTCAATAGCTTTTCTCAGCACCCTCCCCTGACCGATCAGGTGCTCCTGCCCGACAAACTCATGGAAGGAAGCCGGCCGCATCCGCGTCGCCAGTGGCGCCTGCTGTCCCTTTTGCTCCTCGAACTTCTGCTCGAACATATCCATATCCTAACTTCCCGATAGGCTGCGACACTATACCTATTATAGCGTCCGGACAGCACCAGTACAACCAGCTAAATGACAGCTACTATACTATTGGTTGGTGATGTCATTGCAACCTTCCGAGTAGGGCGAAGCAATACCTGCGCAAACAGAACCGCCACGCCGTTGCTTGCTTGCCGCCGGGTGTGATATTATGTTGCGGCTAGAGTACCCAGTTTTAGCTTTAGAATCGTCCGGGAAACCAGACTATATGAAAAAAGTGATTGTCACCGGGGGAGCCGGGTTTATCGGTTCCCACCTTGCTGATGAGCTGCTCAGAAGAGGGTATTATGTCACCATCCTCGACGACCTCTCCACCGGTAAGATGGAAAACATAACGCTGTTACTGAAAAACGAGAACCTGGAATTCATCGAGGGGAACATTACCGATTTACCCCGGCTCCGGAAGCTCTTCCAGGGTGTTGATTATATTTTCCACATGGCGGCTATTGCCAGCGTTCCCAGAAGTATTGATAACCCGGAATTGTCCCATGAAGTTAACGCTACGGGTACATTAAAAGTGCTCATTGCCGCCCGGGACTCAGGAGTAAAGAAGGTTGTTTTTGCTTCCTCATCAGCAGTCTACGGGGACACCCCCGTCCAACCCAAGACCGAAGATATGACGCCAGATCCACAGTCCCCTTACGCGGTAACCAAACTTATGGGCGAACATTACTGTCACATTTTTCACAATATCTGGGAGCTACCCACCGTAAGCTTGAGGTACTTCAACGTCTACGGCCCGGGGCAGGACTCCGCCTCTGACTACGCCGCGGTCATCCCCAAGTTTATCGAAATGATTTCCCAGGGTAAACCGCCCGTTATCTTCGGGGATGGCGAACAGACCAGGGATTTCACCTATATCACGGATGTAGCCAGAGCTACTATCCTGGCTGTCGAGAGCCAGGCTACCGGGGTCTTTAATATCGGCAACGGGGAAAGCACCAGCATTGAACAACTGGCACAACTCAGTATCGAAATTATCGGGAAGGCTAAAAATCTCAAGCCGGTTCATACCGACCCCAGGCCAGGAGACATAGTTCACAGCATTGCCGATACCACCAGAGCCAGCGGCTTTGGCTACAAACCCCAGTACAGTCTGGAAGAGGGGTTAAGGGAGACCGTCAGCAGACTTCAGGTAAGTCCGTCAACGTCAGGGAATTAGTGACCGGCAAGCCCTAAAGCCTTTCCTTTATTATGTCAATAATCCTCTTGCCTGCCTTACCGTCACCAAAGGGATTCTGCCAGCCGGTTTCTTTCCCCATCATCGTCCGGACACACTCCAGTATCCTGGCCGGTAAAGCGCCCGCCAGGACGTTAGATCCGGCCTCCAGTGTTTCCGGTCTCTCCGTATTATCTCTCAGCGTAACGCAGGGCACGCCAAGGACGCAGGCTTCTTCCTGAACGCCGCCGGAATCGGTCAGGATAAGCCGGGCATTATTCTCCAACTGGAGAAACCCCAGGTAATCTACCGGCTCAATCAGGGTTAGGTTTTGCGATTCCAGGTTAAACTCCGTAATCCTCTTTTTTGAGTGCGGGTGGACGGGATAGATGACCTGTATCTGAAACTCAGCAGCAACCTCACCCAGTCCCTGCAAGATAGCGCGGAACCTATCCGCGCTATCAACGTTTTCCTGGCGGTGTAATGTCACCAGAAAATACTTCTTCGGCTCAAGATGTAAGTTAGCGAGCGCAGCGTCATCGCTTCTCATTAACTCAAGGTTCTGGTATACAGCATCCACAATAGTGTTGCCGGTGACGAATATGGTCTTCTCCGGAACGCCTTCACCCAGTAATATTGTTTTTGCCCGCTCAGTGGGAGCGAACAAAAAATCGGAGCAGTGGTCGGTCAGAATCCGGTTAATCTCCTCCGGCATGCCTCTGTCATAGCTCCGCAAACCGGCCTCGACATGCCCGACCTTTACCCGGAGTTTAGCCGCCGCCATGGCGCCGGCCAGGACAGAGTTGGTATCCCCTTCAACCAGTACTATATCAGGGTTCTCCTCTGATAAGACCCTTTCGACGCCAATCAGTATTTTAGCTGTCTGCGCAGCGTGAGACCCGGAACCTGCCTCCAGATTATATCTGGCCGGGGGAAGCTGAAGCTGCTCAAAGAAGATCATATCCAGATTATACGAGTAGTGCTGCCCGGTATGAAGAATAAAATAGCTATCCTTATGCTTCTCCAATTCCCTGATAACAGGGGCCATCTTGATTATTTCCGGGCGTGTCCCCAGAATGAGAGCAATCTTCACCAGCCGCACTCCCTTTTAGCAACCTGGATCATACCGCATGGGCCCAACCCTACCGTTTCACCAGCACATTCAGTATTATGCCGGTAAAAACACTCAACGTGCCGACAATAATCAGCAAGATGGCCAACAAGGCGGTACCTACCGGCATCACTCCACTGGTTGAAGTCATACTGACTACCCTGATTCCAGTCAGGAATCCCAGCGCAATCCCAATGGAACCCCCCAATCCGAAGAAGAAGAGAGGCCTTCTCTCGGAAATCATGGCGATGATTCGTCCCAAAACCTCGATGCCGTGCACCAGCGGGTTCAGCGTTGACCCATCCGCAGTATATCTAATCGAGATTGGTCTCTCGGTGATTTTAAGTCCGCTCTGAGCCGCTTTAGCTATTGTCTCGGCTGATATCGCCATTCCGTTCTCCTTAAGCTCCAGCAAGGTTATCGCCTTACGAGAAAAAGCCCTGAACCCGGACTCAGAATCATAGAGTTTTTCTCCGGATAATATCCGGGAGAAGTAGGCAATGGCTCTCTGCCCGATGTGACGGTAGGCAGGGATGTTAGCCCTTTCCTGCTCCCTTGAACCGATAACAAAGTCAAAGCCTTCAGCGGTAATGGGCCTGATAAGTCCGGGGATTTCATTGGGATTGTGCTGGGAGTCAGCATCAAGCAGGACCAGAACATCAAAATCTCTCCTTTTCGCTTCCGCCAGGAGGTCCTGAATACTGGCGCCGTAACCCATATTTTCCTGGTGCCGGATCACGGTGGCTCCAGCCAGCCTGGCCACATGCGCCGTCTGGTCTGTACTGCCGTCATCAACGATGATGACTTCATCCACATATTGTCTTGCCTCCAGGGCAATAGTCCCGATGTACTTAGCCTCGTTAAAAGCTGGCATCACCGCAATAATCTTAGGTTTGTTTTCCTGAGACGAGTGGCACGAACTTTCCATCAATCCTCCGCAACTGCACCGCATTTCAGACCTGCCGAATGCTGTTATCTTTCCTGGAATTGCCCCATTATACCTCAAAAATCTGTCCTGAATGAAGTTCTATCTGCATAATGTTTGACATTCTATGGTAAAATAGAGACAATTGTCAACATATCTTATGATTTAGTGCCAGTTGGCACCCACTGTCCTGAATTAAACTTCAGGCCCGGACTCTTGCCAAGAAATGATTACTGTGTAATACTTGAGTAGTTTTATTGAAATTAGACTTGGGCATTAATTGTCCATCTGTTACCTGGTTGAGGAGCAAGGAAACTGAACTCAAGGCTATTTAATCCAAAGCTCATTGTTGGGCTACTGCTGGCTTTATTCTTTGGTATTTCCCTGTATCTCCGGGTCTACCTTCCTTATGATACGGTCTTCAGCGGCGACTGGGTAAAGTTTACCGGTGTTGACGCTTACTATCACGCACATCTTGTTGACATCATTGTCCGCAACTTTCCCCACCTCCCTGATTATAGCCCGTACCTGATCTACCCCGGAGGGGCCGGAGTGGGCAATACCCGTTTCTTTGACTGGCTTCTGGCCGGTATCATCTGGACAATCGGTCTGGGCTCACCAACCGGGCATACCATAGATATTATCGGTGTCTATTTTCCGGCGATACTGGGAGCGCTGACCGTCATACCGGTCTACTTTCTGGGCAAGGAACTATTCGGTCGCGGGGCGGGTGTGCTTGCCGCAGGCTTAATCGCCATCCTGCCCGGCGAATTCCTGGGACGGTCAATACTGGGTTTCACCGACCATCATGTTGCCGAGACACTGTTCACCAGTATTACCATCTTATTCCTGGTCCTCGCCATCAAGACGGCGAACCGGCGGCAATTAACCTTCCATCACCTTAAACGCCGGGACTGGTCAGTCAGTGCCAGACCGGTCACCTATAGCCTGCTGGCCGGCTTTTTCATGGGAATTTATATTTTTACGTTTCCGGGAGCCCTCCTCTTTGTTTTCTTAATCTTCCTCTATTTCGTCGTGCAGTTCATCATTGACCATCTCAAGAATAAGTCCACCGCCTATCTGTGCATAATCGGTGTTATTTTCTTCCTTCTTCCCCTGGTAACAGGGCGGCTGATTTTTGTTGACCAGTATTTCCGGTTCTCCCTGTTTATTGCGCTGCTCACTCCGCTTGTCCTGTACGGTATCTCCTGGTTGATGACCCGTAAAGCCATAAAGCCAATTTACTATCCGTTATCCCTGGTTGGGCTAGGACTTGCGGGTGTGGGTATCCTTTACCTGGCCAGTCCTTCCTTAATCGAAACCATGCTTAGCGCATTTTCTGTCTTCCGGCCGACGGGTGCTGCCCTGACCACTATTGAAAGACAGCCGATCTTCCGCCCCTGGCAGGACAACCCCCTGGTGCTGGTCTGGGGTAATTTCACCATCAGCTTTTTCTTCAGTATTATTGTCCTGGCATACTTCGTCGTCTTCCGTTTTAAGCAAATGAGCGCGGAAAAGAACCTGCTGATAGTATGGAGTCTGGTGATACTGGCGGCGACAATCGGGCAACGCCGCTTCGCCTATTACTTCGCCGTCAATGTGGCCCTGCTCAGTGGCTATTTGTCATGGCAAGCCCTCCGCCTGGCTGGTTTCCAGGACACAGGCGCCGTCATTAAGGAAGCGCCAAAACCATCGAGAAGAACCACCCGGCCAAAAGACCGGAGTTCACACGCTATCAACCTGGTAAATAAGACTTTAGCCGTCTTGATTGTCTTTATGATTGTCTATTTACCTAATCTGGTGCCGATTGTCCCCAACGTTACCACGGCGATTGATACCGCCAGACGGCCACAGTTCGCCCCCAGTGACGCCTGGGTCAGCGCCCTCGACTGGATGAGAGAAAATACCCCGGAGCCGTTCAATGACCCGGATGCCTATTACCGGCTTCACCGGAAACCATCACCGGGGGGAAGCTTTGAATATCCTGAATCTGCCTACGGCGTTAGCGCCTGGTGGGACTACGGCTACTGGATTACCCGTATTGCTCACCGCATACCCAACGCTAACCCCAGCCAGGACCGCATCCCGGTAACTAATATCGCCAGCTTCTTTACGGCTCAAGATGAAGATTCAGCCAGCAAACTGAGAGAAGAGTTAGACTCGTCATACGTGGTTATTGACCATGATACCGCTTATATCAATCCGCAGACAGGCAGCGGCAAATTCTATGCGGTGGCTACCTGGGCAGGGAAGAACCCCGCCGAGTTTTTTGATGTTTACCTGACGCCACGGGACAATGTACTGGCAGCGACTCTTTATTTCTATCCGGAGTACTACCGCTCTCTGGCCGTCCATTTATACAACTTTGACGGTAAGGAAGTAACGCCGGAAACGGTACCAGTCATCGCCTATGAGGAAAGGACAGACAGCACAGGCAGGGTTTTCAGAATAGTCACCGGCCAGGAACAATTCGATACCTACCAGGAGGCGGAAGAGTACGTCTCCAGCCGGGAATCAGGTAATTACCAGATTGTGGGGGCTAACCCGGTTATCAGCCCGGTACCCCTTGAAGCGCTGGATAATTACCGCCTGGTCCATAGCTCTGATATCCTGGTAGCGGTGCCGGGCGGGGCGACGCTACCGGAAGTAAAGGTCTTTGAGTATATCGGTACGGGCAGCAGGGTAGTTGACTAACAACTTTCTGCAATTCATAAGCCCGACCTTTGCGTCCACGGGGCAACTTGGTAAAATCAGACACCTGTAACTATTATTGGACAATACGCACTATTCCAGTTTCCAGGGGGTGCTATGGCTGAGATACTGGTAACCGGCGGCCTGGGTTTCATCGGGACTAACCTCGTCCACGAGCTGGAGAGTCGAGGGCACCGTGTCCGGGTTTGCGACCTGGGCCAATCACCGGGACCGAACTATATTCGCTGTGATGTCAGGGAATACCGTCAGCTTGAGAGGATTTTCGACAGTCACAAATTCGACTACGTTTACCACCTCGCCGCTGAGTACGGGCGCTGGAACGGGGAAGACTACTATGAGAACCTCTGGCGGACTAACGTCATCGGCACCAAGAACATACTCAGAATCCAGGAGAAACTGAAGTTCCGCATGATTTTCTTCAGCAGCGCCGAAGTCTACGGCGACTACGATGGCGTCATGAGCGAGGACGTCATGGACAACATCCCCATCAAACAGATGAATGACTATGCCATGACCAAGTGGGTGGGAGAGATGCAGGTATTGAACTCAGCCGCCATGTTCGGTACCGAGACGGTCAGGGTCCGCCCCGTTAACGCCTACGGTCCCCATGAGCACCACAGCCCTTACCGCGGAGTAATACCGAATTTCATCTATAAAGCCTTAAAAGACGAGCCCTACACCGTTTACCTCGGACACCAGCGCATTTTCGATTTTGTTGAAGATACCTGCCGGACCTTTGCTAACATCGCGGACAATTTCAGGCCGGGAGAAGTCTATAACGTGGGCAGCCGGGAAGACTGGGAACATGATATCAAGTATGTCTCTGACCTCATCCTGAAAAACATGGGGAAAGATGATTCGAAGGTGACCTATAAGCCGGCGGAGCCATTTACCACCCGCGTCAAGCACATGGACTTCTCGAAAATAAGAGGAGACCTGAAGCACGACCCCAAAATTCCTCTGGAAGAGGGGATTCCGCGGACTATTGAATGGATGAGAAAGGTCTACGGGCTATAGCCTTTAAATGCTCAAAGTAACCTTAATAAATCCGAACCACTTCACCAGGTATCCGCAACCCCCGATGGGGCTGGCTTTGCTCGCGGCTGTCCTGGAAAAGACCGGACACCAGGTAAAGATACTTGATACCACCGTTCTAAAGCTTGATGCTGAGGCTGTTGTGCCTCTGGTGGGCGCTCCTGATATTGTTGGCCTGACCGCGACAACTCCGGCGATAAATTCGGCCGTAGGCATCGGCCGGTACCTGAAAAAGGCTTACCCAGACTTGCCGATAATCCTCGGGGGGCCTCATGCCACACTTCTCCCGAAGGAAACGCTGGCAGCGACTCCTGAAATTGACGTATTGGTCACAGGTGAGGGCGAAGACACCATTATCGAGCTGTTGCGGGCTTATGAAGATAAATCTCCCCTGGACAATATCCCGGGTATCGCCTTGAGGCGAGATGGGGATGTAGTAATCAATCCGCCAAGAGCGGCAAGCAGTGACCTGGACTCTCTGCCCTACCTTGCCTACCACCTGCTTCCCTGGCAGAAATACCGGCCGCACCCGCCTCACGGCCGGGCGCTTCCCTTCGCGGCTGTCATCACCAGCCGGGGGTGTCCCTATCATTGCAGCTATTGTTCGAAGCCTATTTTCGGCAGCCGGTATCGGCAGCAAAGCCCACCCCGGGTGGTTGATGAGATTGCGTATCACTCTGAAAAGTACGGCATCAGGGAGTTCGCTATCTATGACGATGTCTTTACGCTGGACAAGAAACGCTCCCACGCTATCGCCGATGAAATAATGAAACGCGGGCTGAAAATAGCCTGGACGTGCGAGACCAGGGTCAACCTTGTAGACAAAGAATTGTTGCGCCATATCAAGCAGGCAGGGTGTTATTCAATCGCTTACGGCATAGAGTCAGGCTCGCCGGCAATACTGAATATCCTGGATAAAGGCATTGGACTGGAGCAAGTTGAGGAAGCGGTGCGCTGGAGCCGGGAGGCCGGACTGCAAACAATAGGTTACTTTATGGTCGGCTCACCGCAGGAAACTCCGCAAACTATCAGGCAGACAATCCAGTTCGCCAAAAAACTGAAACTGGACTTCGCCCAGTTTGCCATTACTATTCCCTTCCCGGGGACACGGCTTTATGACCTCTACCGGGACTCCGGGAAGACGGAGAGCCTGCCCTGGGAAAGCTTTATTTATGCCGAATCAGGTAGCAGAGCGGCTCCGGTATTTGAAAGCCCTTTGCTCAGCCGGGATGACATCCAGGGCTGGGCAAGACGGGCTTACCGTGAGTTCTATCTCCGCCCATCTTATCTCTGGCAGCGTCTCCGGCATATTGTCTCTATCGGAGATTTAAAACTCAACATTAAGGGACTGTCCATGCTCCTGGAAAATATCAAGCCCGCACAAAAGGGTCGGTAATGAACATCCTGTTCGTCCATGAAGTGGACTGGCTAACGAAGGTGGTATTCGATATCCATACCCTGGCCGAATCTTTATCGCTGCTGGGACATCAGGTTTATGCCATTGACTATGAAAATGCCTGGCGCCGCAACCGCCCCTTTGACCTGGGGACTCTCAAGACCCGTGAATTTAATGGCGTCTCACGTGCCTTTGCCGATGCCCCGGTGTCCCTGAGAAGACCGGGATTAATCAAGCTCAGCGGCTTGAGCCGGGTATCAGCCGCTTTTACCCATTACCTGGAAATCAAGAGGACAATAAGACAGAAAAAGATAGATGCTATTGTCCTTTACAGCGTAGCTACTAACGGGTGGCAGGTACTCGACATCGCCCGGAAGCTGTCTGTCCCCGTCATCTTCAGATCGATTGATATCCTGAACCAGCTGGTTCCTTACCCGTATTTGCGGCCAGCCACCAGGCTGCTGGAAAGGATGGTCTATACCCGTGCGGACATGATTCTGACACTGACGCCAAGCCTATCGCGCTATGTCGCCAGGTTAGGCGCTCAGGGGCAAAGGATAAAACTGCTGCCGATGCCGGTGGACACCAGAATCTTTTATCCCTACCCCGCTCCCGCCGAGCTTCGCCGCAGGTGGAACATCGCCAAAGAAGATAAAGTCATCCTGTATATCGGCACCCTCTTTCATTTCAGCGGCCTCGACCTGGTTATCCGCCACTTTCCGGAAGTGGTCAGGCAGGTCCCCGAGGCCAGGTTCCTCATTGTCGGTGACGGCCCGCAGCGCCAGAAACTGGAGGGCATTATTGGCGAACTGGGTCTGGAGGACAGGGTGGTCATTACCGGTTTCGAGCCATACAGCACTATGCCCGACTACATAAATCTGTCCACCATCTGCCTGAACCCTTTCCTCATAACCGGCGCCACCAGGGAGATCTTCCCGGGTAAGATTGTGCAGTACCTGGCCTGTGCTAAAGCGGTGCTGGCAACGCCGCTCCCCGGCCTGGTGGCGGTAACCCCCGGCGAAGAGCAGGGGCTGGCGTTTGCGGGCAGCCCTGAAGAGATGGCGGAGAAGCTGGTCAAACTTCTCCGGGAACCGGAATACCGGCAGCGCCTGGAGAGCAACGGGCTGGACTACGTCAGGAAAGTGCATGGCTGCGAGAACATAGCCGCAGACCTGGAGGCGAGACTGGAGGAGGCAATCAACGAGAAACGCATGGCGACTTCTCCTGAAGGAGTATCAGGGTAAGTTCTCAATAACCTTATCTCCAATCACAAAGGAACTGACTTCTATCTATCCCGCCGAAGAGTAAGGGAACTTCTTAAAAACTAATCACGGCAGGTTCGAGACCCGCAAGCTTGTCAACGTAGTTTGAATGATAGCCGGAGAAGCCCTATGGAAACCAGTTCTATACAGATCATTGGAATGATATAGAAAACACGTTGTACCAGACCTGAATAAGTCACGTGAGACGCAACGATAAACACTATTGATAACAGCAAACCGATTCCAATCGCCGCCAGGGTAAACCGTGTAAACCAGTACCAGGACGGTATTTTATGCACCCTTTTTACAAATAGCAGCATACCCACTAGCAACGAGAAAAAAGCCGTCGTGATAGCAACGTTATGCATAACACCTTCAACGTTTATGGACATTCCAGCTATGCCAGGGCTGTCCTGAAAAACGCCACCAAAGACCATCCCCAGACCGTAAAGGGCAAAGGTAATCCCTATTACCGCTGATTTTATGCTCCATTCCAATCCCAGATATAGCCCAGCAGAAAAGCACAACATCAAAATACCAAATACTATAAAACCGGTGCTCATCAGTCCGGGCGTAAGACTGCTCTGGTCACTCAAGGTACTGATTGAATCAGTCACAGGATTATACCCGGGCGTTATCATTCCGGAGATGATGATAATAAGAATAATCGTTGGTGGGGCTGCGATCCCGCAGGCGTAGAGTAAGCGAATTAAAGTTATCTTTACCATTGCTCGCTAATAAATGATAATGGAATCAAATCTAAAAAGCTGATAAGCCTGCGCTAAACTTTCGTCGTATATTGTAGTCGTTGCTACCTGCGATATACGGATTTCTGTTGCACTTGCAACTAGTTACTGCAAAATGGCCTTAATAGTATAATAACACATAGGTTGACAGCTTTAACCGGTATGATTTCTATAATAATTCTTCTGATTATATTTGTACTGATTGTTGTTCGTCAGGTTGGCAACATCAAGCTCCAAATATGGCAGATAATGCTGATTGGTGCTCTAGGTGTTCTATCATCAGGGCAGATACCCCCCGAAAGAGCCTTGAAGTCGATTAATATCGACGTAATGCTTTTCCTATTGGGTATTTTTATTATCGGGCAGGCTCTTGAAGATAGCGGTTATCTCTCACAACTTTCATACAAGCTCTTCCGCAGGGCAAAGTCTCTTAATAGCCTTGTTCTTTTTGTCACGTTTAGCATGGGTATATTATCGGCGCTCCTCATGAATGATACGCTGGCTATTATTGGCACCCCGGTTGTCTTGTCGCTGGCAGGAAAAGCCAATACTCAACCAAAGATATTACTGCTTTCCCTGGCTTTTGCGGTAACGACAGGCAGTGTTATGAGCCCGATAGGCAATCCTCAGAATTTGCTGATAGCTATCCATGGAAATATACCCAATCCCTTTGTCACCTTCCTGAGATACTTACTATTGCCTACCATGCTGAACCTTTTCCTGGCTTATCTGATGATACGTTTGTTTTATAGAAGGCAGTTTCACAACAAGCCCTTGATCCATTCTAAAGAGGTTATCAAAGACTACAAACTGGCAACCCTTTCCAGGATCTCTTTGATTTTGCTAGTCATTTTAGTAATGGCGAAGATTGCAACAGTGCTGTTGAGTTTAGAGATTGATTTCAGGTTAACCTATATTGCCCTCATTGCTGCGCTGCCTATAATCATCTTCATCCCTAAGAGGCCTGGCATGCTTAAGAGAATTGACTGGTATACTCTGGTTTTCTTTGCCTCAATGTTCGTGCTGATGCAAAGTGTCTGGGACTCCGGAGTTTTTCAAACGGTTATAGAGACAGCAGGTTTGAATCCCGCCTCAACAGGAGTTATCTTTACGGCAAGTGTTCTTATTAGTCAACTCCTTTCAAATGTCCCGCTCGTAGCCCTTTATTTGCCTATCCTGGACCAGCTAGGAGTTTCGGCAAAAGGGATGATGGCACTTGCCGCAGGAAGCACAATAGCCGGTAACCTTACTATTCTTGGTGCCGCCAGCAATGTAATAATAATACAAAATGCGGAAAAAAGAAGCGGCATCACCCTCACATTTTGGGAGTTTGCCAGGATCGGGGTACCGCTAACTGCTGTAAACGTAATAGTCTACTGGTTGTTTCTCAGAACATTCTAATCTGCTAATGAATTTTCACTCTCTCTTTATTGATGCAAGGTCGCTATTTTTCAGGTTGTTACCGGTCAATCGGCAAGGTTGACACAGACCATTAGATGGCTTACTATCCTTTTAATTAACGGTAGACCCGGAAAAATATATAAAGGAGAGTAGCCAAAATGAAAACAATTGACTTAACGATGCCTTTGTTTGAGGGGATGGGGATGGGGGGCTGTTATCCCCAGGAATCGCCGTTTACCGTCGACCGGATAGTCCCCGGTCAGGGCTTAGCACGTTACGGCATGTGCAGCGAGCCGGGAACCCGCTTTTGCTTGCCCGGTTTCGTGGGTACTGACGCGGAAACATACCTTGAGAACTTCGATATAGCCAAGAATATAAACGTAGAGGCGGTAATAGTTAAGCTACCCCTGAAGATGGGGGAAACGGCCACCGTTAAGCAGGTTGAGGACGCTTTTGCCAGGGCTGATTTCCGAAATGGGGATACCGCCATACTCTACACCGGCTGGGGAGACGTGAAGCGGCTGGAGGAAATGGGGGATGACTACCAGTGGAAAAGCCCTAACTTTGGCGCCGATGACACCTGCGCGAAGCTGACCGAGATTCTGAAGGCGAAGAATTGCCCCATCCTGGGCTATGACACGGCCAGCATGTCAGACTACGCCGAGTTGAAGCCCGCCTGGGAATCCCTGGGACGACCGAAGACCTGGCTCCGCGAGGAAAGAGACTGGTCTCCCGAGGCAAAGAAGTATATGCTTGAGCAGGCGGAAAAGAGAAAGGCGGCGCCCCCTCCACCTCCGGAAGGCCGGGGAATCATGCGTATCTTTAGAGCGGGCATTTCATTCATGGGCGGACTCGTCAATATCAGCAGTATCAGCAAGGAGAGGGTGAAGCTGATCATTCTGCCCCTTAAAATCAGGGGTGAATATTTTTCACCGGCCCGGGTTGTGGCTATTGAGGACTGAATTTACCGGGGCTATGGTTAGTAGTACTTAGCTGCAAAAATACGTAGTCATAAGGACATTCCTTCTCCCTTGCTGGGAGAAGGTTAGAGCCTGCCCTGAGCGAAGC
>JAUYMF010000057.1 GCA_030698765.1 Dehalococcoidales bacterium | reverse complement strand
TCCTGGCGCCGGTAGCGGCGCCCGATAGACTGGGTATCATCATAGGCGGTGCGGAACTGCCGCCGCAGCCCGGCATGGACATCTTTGGCAACGGCAGCCAGGTTCTCCTTGCGGCTCAGGGGCAGTATTGCCACCTGCACCGGGGCAATATCAGGGTGGAACCGGAGCAGTACCCTGATTTCATCTTTATCCGGCTCCTCGGCGTAGGCGTCACAGAGCAGGGCCAGCACCGTACGGTCTACCCCCGCCGAAGGCTCGATAACACAGGGCAGGTAATGCTCTTTAGTCTCGTCATCAAAGTACTCCAGGTTCTTACCGCTGTGTTTAGCATGCTGGCTCAGGTCAAAATCACCCCGGTTGGCCACCCCCTCCAGCTCCGCCCAGCCCATCGGAAACCGGTATTCGATGTCAGAGGTCCGGCGGGCGTAGTGGGCCAGCTCTTCTTTGGCGTGCTCCCGCAGTTTCAGGTTCTCCTTTTTGATACCAAGCCTCGCATACCAGTTAAGCCGCTGCTCAAGCCAGTAGTCAAACCACTCCCCGTCAGTCCCCGGCTTAACGAAGAACTCGATTTCCATCTGCTCGAATTCCCGGCTTCGGAAGATAAAATTACCGGTGGTAATCTCATTGCGGAAGGCTTTACCAATCTGGGCAATGCCGAAGGGCAGCTTTTTGCGGGTGGTATCAACCACATTCTGGAAATTGACGAAGATACCCTGCGCCGTCTCCGGGCGCAGGTAGACAACACTGGCGTCTTCCTCCACCGGCCCGATAAAGGTCTTGAACATCAGGTTGAACTGGCGGGGCTCGGTCAGCTCACCACCACAGGACGGGCACCGCTCGCTATTCAACTCATCGGCCCGCCAGCGCAGGTGGCAGCTTTTGCACTCCACCAGAGGGTCGGAAAAACCGGAGACGTGGCCGCTGGCTTCCCACACCCGTGGAGGCATCAGGATACTGGTATCCAGTCCCACCATATCGTCACGTTCCTGTACCATCGCCCGCCACCAGGCTTCTTTGACATTCCGCTTCAGCTCCACCCCCAGGGGCCCGTAGTCCCAGCAACTGGAAAGCCCTCCGTAGATGTCACTGCTGGGGAAGATATAGCCCCGCCGCCGGCACAGCGAGACAAGCTTTTCCATATCAACCTTACCTGGTATACGTTCGGGCATCAGTTCACTCCTTAAAACTCTTGCTGGATGGCTCTAGCGCTGGCTTCCCCAGGCGCGTAACATGAGCCGACTGAACAATACGCCAAGGACAATACCGCCCAGGACCATGACAATCAGGGCGAATACCCACAATGGCAGCAGGTGAATCCGGTACAAATTGTAGCTGAAAATATCGAGCAATGCAAAGCCGAGAATAATTTGCGGCAGGGCAACCATATTACCCATCAGTACCAGAACGCTTTCCAGCTTGATGCCGGGTCTCCCGGACTGCTGGAAACGGCCCCCCAGCCGGGTTGCCCCCCAGGTAAGGACCGCGGCCAGGAGGGTAAGAATGAACTGCGGCAGCAGCAGCGCGGTGGTAACAACGCCGCGGCCCAGCCACCTGTCAGCGGAACCATCCATCGTAAAGCGATAAGCCACTGCATCGGGAAGTCGCGGATAGAAATATACGGTGATAATAACTGACAGCAGCAGGACCAGCACGGGAAGCATGATATAGCCCCAGCGAAAGGCCAGAGCCGGAGCCGGGGACGGGGTACTTTGCCTGACCGGGGCCTGGCTTCTCCGTGCCGACTTCTGCCTGGAGACAAACCAGACAACAGCCCCGCCAGCGAGCAGCAGTAACAGAACAACAGCGACAATAAGGATGGCGATAAACATCTATTTAATCAAAGCGGTCAATGCTTAGAAATTACCAGCTTTACCGTGAGATGTCAACGATTTTCACGCGGCATTCTGTTTGCTTTGACCGCTTTCATCATTACAGTAGGCTCTGTGCCCTTGAGCCCGGCGAACCTCAACCCTTCAAATCCCCATCTCCTTGTTAAGGACTGGGGGAAGAATAATGTCAATTCTGAGGAACAAAGTGACGAAGAATCTGTGGGTGGGGAAGACCAGGTTACGCCACCACGAGACCCTTCACGGAGTTTATACTGAGCGAGGCGAACGTGCTCAGGGTGACAATTACTGTTTTCGGACAGTCCCTCTTAAACGCGCCGTAATTATATACGGTTTGACACTCGCGATAATACAGAAGTAGAATTGCACTGTTCCATGGAAGTCAGAAAATCAACCCGGAAGATAGACAAGACCCTGCTGGTACTGGTCGCCCTGGTGCTGATTGCGGTAACGATTGCCTTCTTGACCGGAGGCGGACAGCTAGCTCTGGCGGGCTTAAGACAGGCTGGCCGCCTCGCCGGGACAATATGGTTCCGTCTCATCCTGGGCTTTACCCTGGGAGGGCTGATTCAGGTACTGGTACCCCGCGCACTGATCGCCAGATGGCTGGGGCCGGCCTCAGGACTGAAGGGCATCCTCATTGGCTCCTATACCGGTATGCTGATGAGCGGCGGCCCCTATGTTTTCCTACCCATTATCGCCTCTATTTACCGGGCGGGGGCCGGTGTCGGCCCCGTCATCGCCCTGCTGGCCGGGCGTTCCCTGCTCGGTATTGAGATGCTCATCGTCTGGCAGATGCCATTCTTTGGCATACAGCTGCCCCTGGCACGGTTTATCGCCAGCCTGTTATTACCCCCTCTCATCGGACTGGCCGGTAAAGCGGTATACCAGGCTGTAACCAGAACAGATGAAGCAATTGCTGCCGGTGAGGAGAAAAACGCTGAAAGCAAACACGCTGCTGAGCCGGATAAACCCGGCACAATGCCGGAACAGGAGGATGGAAAATGGACATAACCCTGCTGGCGCTGGTGGGCATGGTGCTAACGGCCACGGCCATCGCTTTCTGGCAGGGTAGATGGCCACTACTCTACTCAGGGCTGAAACAGGCCGTCCTAACCTTGAAGTTCATCTGGGTACGCCTGATACTGGGCATAACCCTGGGAGGACTGATTCAGGTGATAATCCCCAGCAACCTGGTCGCCGAGTGGCTGGGACCCACGTCAGGATTAAAGGGCATCCTCATCGGCTCCTACGTCGGTGCCGTCATCAGCGGCGGACCCTATATTACCCTGCCCATCGTCGTATCTATTTACGCTGCCGGGGCCGGCGTTGGCCCGGTTATTGCCCTGCTGACATCAATAAGCCTGCTCGGCATACAGCCGATACTGGCCTGGCAAATACCATTACTGGGGGCAAAAATAACTTTAGTGAAGTACGCCGTCTGTCTGGTTCTGCCTCCATTTATCGGCCTGGCGGGGGACGCCATCTACCGCCTGTTGACCGCGGCTTAAGCTCCTCCCTGTCTTGCCGTTTCGCGCCCTTTATGCTAATCTGTGGCTAACGTCAATGACAGACAAACTGAAGGTAGCCGCCATTCAGATGAAGATGCCTTCCATCAGCAAGGAGGCGAATATCGCCCGTGCCCTGGAACTTATTGAGCGGTGCGCCGGTGAAGGGCCGAGAATTATCTGCCTGCCGGAGCTGTTTTCCACGGCCTATTTTGCCGTGGCGGAGGCGGTAGAGAGCTTCGACCTCGCGGAAACCGTCCCCGGCCCCACCACGAACACCCTGGCCGGTATCGCCCGGAAGTATAATACCTGCATTTCCGGCAGTATTTTTGAGCATGATGAACTGGAACGCCTCTACTACAACTGTGCCTTTCTCATCGCTGCTGACGGGACGCTGGCCGGTAAATACCGGAAGGTGCACATCCCTTACGTTAACCACGGGGGCAAATACCTGAATGAAAAATACTATTTCCGTCCCGGCGACCTCGGTTTCCCCGTTTTCCCGGCAGACGGAATAAAGACCGGCCTGCTCATCTGCTATGACCGTTCTTTTGCCGAAGCCTGGAGATGTTTATCCCTGAAAGGGGCTGAAATTGTCATGGTACCCACCGCTTCCTCAGGGTGGCGCAGCGATTCCTGGGAGTTCGGACTGAGGACCAAAGCAATAGAAAACAGCCTCTTCATTATCGCCCCCAACCGTGTCGGGGAGGAGAACTTTTACCGCCATAACTCACCGGCTTTCTTCGGCAGCAGCCTCATCGTGAGCCCGCTGGGCAATGTCCTGGCTAAAGCCACAGCCACCGATGAGGAAATAATAACCGCCGAACTGGACTTTGCCGATATGCACGAAGCCAGGCAACGCTACCGCTTCCTGCACGACTGGCGGCCGGAAGCCTATGACGCCTACGCCGGCGTATATTCCCGGATTACAGGCAAGGTGACTCCCATCCCGGATTTACGAGACACCACAACACCGGAAAAGTAATCTTTAATGGATTAAGGAGGAGTTATGAGCGCGCCAATTATAGAGATGTTACCCATGGCCCGGACGATAGTAGAGAGAATCCTCAGCATCAAGCCGGGGGAAAAAGTCTGTATCTATACCGATACACAGCGCCCTGAAAGTATTACCCAGTTGCTGGCCGGCAGCGTGCGCGCCGCCGGGGCCGAGCCGGTAGTGGTAACGATAACCCCCCGGGAGGTCGGCGGAGTAGACCCACCACCGGTGGCGATAGCGGCGATCCAGGCGGCTGATGTCATCATCGCCCAGGCCAGCTACGCCATTATCCACACAGAAACGGTACGAAACGCCTTGAAACAGGGGTCACGTATCTGTGAAATGTGGGGCTTCAACGAGGACATGATGGTACACGGCGGCGCCACCGCCGACTACCCCGCCATCAGAGAGCTTTCCCTGAAGCTGGAAAAAATCCTTACCGAAGGTAAAGAAGCCCGCCTGACCACACCGGACGGGACCGATATGACCGTCTCCATGGAGGGCAGAGGGGGCGCCATTCTGGCCGGTTTCGCCACCGGGCCCGGGCAGTTCTGCGCCTTCCCTGACGGCGAAGCCACCATCGCCCCGATTGAGGGAAGCGCCCGCGGTGTTCTGGTGAACCCGTTCTGCATGGAGAAACAGGAGTTCGGTTTCATCAAGGAAGGAATAACGCTCAAGGTGGAAGGAGGCAGGGTCGTCGCCATTGAGGGGGGACTGATAGCCAGTCAGCTACGCAGCTTATTGGATTCGATGGGAGATACCGCCCGCAACATCGCCGAGCTGGCCATCGGCACCAACCCCAAGGCTCGTGTCGGCGTAACGATCAGGGAAACCAAAAAAGCCTGGGGCACCACCCACGTTGCCCTGGGAGACAGCCGGAGCATCGGCGGGACTGTGGAAAGCCCCCTGCACATGGACATGATTTTCCGGGAGCCGACACTGGTGGTTGACGGAAAAACAATCGTCAAGGATGGGCAGATTCTGATTCGCTAATATTAGAGATCGAGTGGATGTCAGGTAACGCTATCTCCCGGGATTACCGGCAATATATTGATCGAGGAGTTCGGCGGCGCGTGCGGGATTAAACACTCCGCAGACGCAGGGTTTAGCCATGATACCAGCCGCCTTTTCCAGACTGAGACGGTTATTCCTGACATCGTCCGCCATCCGCCTCACCAAGTTGAAGGAGACCATGCCGTGCCCGCACATGGTACTGATGTCCAGTACCTCTGACTCCTGCGGTAACTTATCTACTTTTCCCCACACCCCCAGCGAGCACTGCGCGGTATGGCGCTGGATACCCGCTGACCGGCACATCCCGTCCACTTCATTGAAGAGCCCGCTGACAATCACGGATACGCCGAGGTCTGCCTTAGCCACGTCCTTGACGAGGGCTTCCGCCCGGTGACGGTCATCGAGCACCACGTAAGCCTTCTTCTCTCCCCTCACTCCCTCCAGCAGCGCGCTGGCGGAAACGGTGAACAGATTACCCACCCGCGGCGAGCCGATATTTACCGGACCATAGTTGAGTCCCAGCCGCAGGAACTCCTGGAGCTTGGGACCGGCACCCTTATCATTGATTCTGGTGGCGGCGTACATAAACACAACGTAGTCCCGGTTCAGACTGTCCACGGTTCCCTGACGATGGTTGGTATGTGTCATCGTTAACCTCCTAGTGTAGTGTCTCTTATATATCTTGCCGTATCAAGGAAGTTGCTGTCATTCCAGCGAAGGCTGGAATCCAGGGGATAGACATGGATTCCGGATCAAGCCTGGCCTGGCGACAGGCCAGGGTCC
>JAUYMF010000056.1 GCA_030698765.1 Dehalococcoidales bacterium | reverse complement strand
GGCGCTGAAGAATACGCTAATCATGTCAGAAAGCTGGAAACCCGGGGCATGACCATGCATCAGGTCGCGGCAGCGAAAGCTTATATCCTGAGCGACCGCCAGGATAATACCAGATATGGCGGGGGCGGTCCCGATGAACGTGAACAGCCTCGCAGAGCTACGGACTATGACGATTATGTCGACCCGGTCAACCGAACCTATCCGCCGGAGTGGAAAGAATACCTGGACCTGCCTCACTGTAATTATACCCTGGCGGATTGCCTCGGCTTCTGTATTTTCTGGATAGGTTTCAAGCCCTTCACCCCGATACGGAGGTGGGATGAGGCAGAGTTATATTCTTACGCTACCGGAGTTGCTTTAGACTACGCCGAGGTGGAAAAAGGTACCCGCCGGGCAAGGGCTCTAATCCGAGCTTATAATGCGATCCTGGGAGAAAGAATGCGGGCGGATGACCTGCCGGCCAAGTTCTTTGCTGGGATAGGACCTATTCCGGCAATGAGTCGCGATGCTCTCAGTAAGGCGATAGATAGCGCCAATAAGGCGATGGGATATAACGTTGAAGGCATCCCGACAAGGGAAGCTTTGGAGGAGATCGGGCTGGATTACGTTGCGGAGGAACTGGAGCAAAGAGGGATTTTATCCCAGCCAGTTTCTACCCCCGCGGTATAAATAAGATAGCCGTAGTAAGTAAATCGGAAGGGAGGTCCTCAGGGTACCCCCCTTCTCTCTATTTTTGTCACAAAGTCCGTGCCGTGGGGTATCCTCTTTGATTTTGACTACCTTACCTTAATGAATGTCGGCTGCAATGTACGATGATCAGCGTGAAAGAGGTATAGTGAGGACGGGTAGATTTTAAGATATAAAACAGTTAAGAGGCTCCTCCGGCGGAGGAGCCTCTTATTTTGTTTATCGGAGTCCGGGGTGCACCTTGTTTACGTCAAAGTCTCTGCCCGGCCCGTGACAGGTGGCGCAAGCCTCACCAAAAGTTGTTGTCATGGTCGAGGCATGAGCCGATGCGCTCTTAGAGTCGTGGCAGCCCAGACAGGCTGCGGCGGCCGGTCCCAGCGGGGAGTAGAATTCGCGAGGCGCCAGGGTATTGGCGGCAGTTTCCGGCAACGGCAGCTTATAGGAATCTCCCACGTGGCACTTGGCGCAGTTGGTCAGGTCGCCAGGAAAGCCAATCTCATTGAAGTTGAAAACGCCGCGGGTTCGGTAAATCGTGAAGTCACGGGTCAACTCCTCGCCGGAGTGTACCCGATGGATCAGCAGCTTGAAGTTGATGGACTGCGGGTCTATGTCGTAAGGGCCACCAAATCTTTCCGGAGTACGGTCGGGGACGTCCACAGTAGCCGGATTGTGACAGAACTGGCAGTACTCGGCGGTATTCTTCCGTCCGCCGCCGTGGAAAGCTATCTCCTGATGACAGGTGTTACAGTTCTCCGTGGCTACTACCTGCCGCCTGGGGACGGCTACCGTATCCGTGACCGGAACATAGACCACCGGGTTATAAGAAGCTCCATTCACATCTACCGAGGCACCTTCGTTTCCGATGATGGTTTCCAGCCGCCGGGCCTCCATACCTATGGCATAGGTACCGGTGGCGTCAGCCGGGATGGCGAGAGTGAGAGTATAAGTGTAGGTACCGCCCGAACCGGTTACGTTGTCCAGTACCACAGCTTCCGTAGTCGGCGGGTTCAGGTAGTCGGTAGTTGGCCCGTTCACGTTGAACCTCACCGATGTCAATTCTGATATTGCCAGGGCGTTGCCGGCGTCATCCTTGGCGCTAAATACTACAGTCGGATTCTGTCCCGGTCCCGTGTCAGTAACGCTGACTATCTCCACGTTCACACCTTTAAGCTGCCTGGACTGGAGTGGAATAGTGTGGGCACCGACTACTGAGGCATCGAACTCCTTGCCGCTGTCAGCCACGTGACAGGACTTGCACAGGGTATCATTGGTCTGGGGTCCACCGGGATGGTCCCGCCTATCAGTAATGGTTGACCTACCGGTTTCCCAATCGATGAAGTCGTGGCAAGCGCCGCAAGCCGCCCGGCTGGGTGATGTCTTCCAGTTATCGGCGTTGGGCGCCAGTGTGGCGTAGGTCTCCGCCTCCATCCCTTTCGGGGGTGCGCCGTGACAGGTGGTACAGTTGCGGATATCCTGGGGAAGATATACCTCGCTATAGTCATTGACGCTCTGCCGGAAACCTACAATCAGGTAGTCCTCACCATTCTGAACACCGGGCAGGTTGGCGCCCCGGTGTATCTTGTGTACCATCTCCTTGAAAAGGACGGCATTGCCGGTTTCGGGATCATAATTTTGAGAGGTGTGGCAGGTGATACAGAGCGCCGGGTCCTGGCGCGAGCCGCCGTGGGCAGCCAACGGGTCATGACACTGGTTACATGATTCCTTTATCACCACCTGCCGGGTCAAGTTTACGGCTCCACCGGCGGGAACAAAGTCCAGGGTGGGGTTAGCTACAAAGGCGCGGGTGGCGCGGGTTATTTGCCCGCCTACCCGGTGGGTAGTGTTCCGGTCATAGCCTTCCGGGAGGACGGTTGAGAAGGTATAGGTAAAGGTACCGTTACCCAAGTCACTGAAAGCAGGGTGGGCGGCGGGGAAAGCCGGGGTGGCGGCCCGGGGGTCAAAGGCTGGGCGACCTGTCACCTCGGCAAGGGCAGGTTGTACCGTCCTTCCTTCAAAGGTATAAGGATTCCCCTTAACATCACTTACAGTGTAGGCTACATACTGTGTGAGGCTGGTAGCGGGGTCTTCCTCAATATAGGAGAGGATAAAGCTGGGATAACCGTCCAGGTCAGCTATCTTGAGAGGCTTATCTTTAGCATCCGTGATGGTGAAGGTGACCACCGGTTTGCGGTCAGCTCCAATATCCACTTTGGTAATTGCGGCTTTCAGCCCGGCTCCGGGGGGAATCGGGGCGGGTGCTCCCTGTGGCCCCGGTGCTCCCTGTGCTCCTGGCGTTCCCGGAGGTCCCGCCGGCCCCCCTGCTCCCTGACAACCAGCAGCCAAGAGCGAAAGCCCTGCCAGTAAGAACGCTCCCAGGATAACCTTTTTCATGTCGTGATTCCTCCGTTATTGAAAATAATTGAAAATACAGGGAAGCCCCGCACCACCTGTTGACTGAAGTCGTAGAATAATCAGCACCTTAAAATAATTATGGTATGCTAACATAATTTATTATCCCCTGTCAATAC
>JAUYMF010000055.1 GCA_030698765.1 Dehalococcoidales bacterium | reverse complement strand
TTGGCGTGATAACCAGCGGGGTCAGCTACCAGTATGCCGCACAGGTCTTCCCCCGCGCTTCTTTTCTCAAACTGGGAATGACCTATCCCCTTCCCCGGAATCTAATCCGCCAGTTTGCCGGGCAGGTAGACAGGTTAATCGTGATTGAAGAGCTTGACCCCTTTCTCCAGGAAAATATTCAGGTTATGGGAATCAAGGTCAGCGGCAAGGAATTCATCCCCAGGACAGGCGAGCTAAACCCGGATATTATCGAGCAGGTCAGCCGCAACGCCGGACTGCTCCCGGAAACGCCGCCCCGCCCGAAGGTACAGTTAAGCCCGGAGCTCCCCAAACGCCCTCCCCTGCTCTGCCCGGGCTGCCCGCATAGCGGTATTTTCTTCGTCCTCAGCAGCACCGGACAGCGCTCGAAGCTCCCCGGCACTCAACAGAAGCCGGCCGGAGAATCAGGATTAATCATTACCGGAGACATCGGCTGCTACACCCTGGGCGCTTACCCCCCGCTCCTCGCCCTGGATACCACCGCCTGCATGGGCGCCAGCATCGGGCAGGCATTGGGCATGGAAAAAGCCGGGGTCGGTAAAAAGGTAGTGGCGGTTATCGGCGACTCTACATTTATGCATTCCGGCATTACCGGCGTGGTCAATGCCATCTACAACCAGGGCAAAATAACGATTATCATCCTCGATAACGGCACCACCGCCATGACCGGCCACCAGGAGCATCCCGGCACCGGGGTTTCGGCACAGGGCAAGGAGACTGTCAGAGTGGAGCTGGAAGAAGTAGTCCGCGGCATCGGGGTAAAAGATGTCAAGGTTATTGACGCCTTTAATCTGAAAGCTCTCAGGGCCGGACTCAGGAGCGCGCTGGACAGCCCCGAGCTTTCTGTTATCATCGTCCGCGGCCGCTGTTCGATACTTACGCCAAAGGGAACTGATCCCAGAAGCATAGATGCTGAGACCTGCAACCAGTGCGGCGTCTGCCTGCTTATCGGCTGTCCCGCTATCCAGAGCGACCGGGAACAGGTCTATATTGACGCTGCGTTATGCGTAGGCGAAACCTGCGCTATCTGCCAACAGCTCTGCCCCCGGCGGGCAATAACGGCACAGTCCGCACTGGTGGCCGGAGAAACGAGATGAAGAAGCTGGATATTTTGATTACGGGTGTGGGCGGCCAGGGAGTGATTCTGGCCAGTGACATCATCGGTGAGATTGCCATCACCGCCGGCTACGATGCCAAGAAAACAGACACTATCGGCATGGCGCAGCGCGGCGGCAGCGTTATCAGCCATGTCAGGCTCGCCAGCAGAGTCTATTCCCCATTGATCAAGGAGGGGGAGGTTAACCTGCTGATTGCCCTGGAAAAGCTGGAGGCAGCCAGATGGAGCCACTACCTGCACCCCGAAGGAACCGTCATCATCAATAACCTGGCCATCCCGCCGCTATCTGTCGCCGTCGGTAGCGAGCGCTACCCCAGTGACGAAGAGATAGTCAGGATATTACGCCGGCACACCGAGCGCGTCTATCTGGTCGAGGGCACAAGTCGGGCCAAAGAGCTGGGCAGCACCCGGACACTCAATATGTTCATGCTGGGGTGTGCCTCACCCTTCATACCATTTAAGATTCAAAGCTGGAAGGACGGCATTTCGCAGCATCTGCCGTCCAGAGTCCTGAAAATAAACCTCACCGCCTTTGAGCAGGGCAGAAAGGAGATGAAGAATGCCAATATCTGAAAACATCCGGCGGAGTATGACTACGGGGTCGGTAATCAGGAAGATGTTTGATGAGGGTTTGCTACTCAAGCAGCGCTACGGCGAAGACAACGTCTTTGACCTATCCCTGGGCAATCCGATGATGGAACCTCCGCCCGAATTGCACCAGGAGTTGAAAAGGCTGGCGGAGCGCCCCTTAACCGGGATGCACCGCTACATGGAGAATGCCGGCTACCGCGAGACCAGAAACGCCGTCGCCACTCAGCTTTCGGCGGAGACCGGCATCAAGTTCGCCATGAAGGACGTTATCATGAGCTGCGGGGCAGCCGGAGCCCTCAACGTGGTGCTGAAGACGATATTAAATCCGGGAGAAGAGGTGATTCTATTCGCTCCTTACTTTGTGGAGTACGGCAACTACATCAGCAACCATAACGGCGTGACCACGGTTCTGCCCACAGACGATAATTTCATGCCCAGACTGGATATACTTGAAGATACGATTAGTCCCAGGACCAAAGCTATCCTGATAAACTCCCCTAACAACCCCACCGGGCGTGTCTACGGCGATGATTTCTGGCAGCAACTGGGAGAGCTGCTCCGCAGCCGGGAGGCCCGCTATGGCACCGATATTTTCCTGCTCAGTGATGAAGCCTACCGCAAGATTATCTATGACGGACTGGAATACCCGTCACCCCTGCACCACTACCGGCAGACTATAGTTATCACTTCACACTCCAAGGACTTAGCCCTCCCCGGTGAACGCATCGGCTACATTGCCGTGCACCCCGAATGCCGCCACCATGATGACCTGATCAACGGGTTCATCTTCTGCACCCGGACGCTGGGTTTTATCAATGCCCCGGCCCTGTTGCAGCGCCTGGTAACCCCTCTCCAGAATGTGACCGTTTCTATCGCCGAGTACCAGAAGAAGCGGGATTTCTTGTACCAGCACCTTATCGAGTTCGGTTACTCGGTAACAAAACCCCAGGGCGCTTTCTACATGTTCCCTGAATCACCGCTACCGGATGAGGTCGCCTTTGTCGATGAGCTTAAACAGTGGAATGTACTGACTGTTCCCGGCATCGGCTTCGGGACACCGGGGTATTTCCGGATATCATACTGCGTTGATGACAGGATACTGGAAGGTTCCCTGACCGGTTTCCGGAAGGTCGCCGAAAAATTCAATCTTAGCGGGCGGTCCGTCATGGAAAATGAGAGGGGATCACTGAGCAAAGACCCGGTCTGACACCGGAGCTATTATTTCTCCAGCAGCTTGAGCCGCTGTATCTTGCCTGACGGGCCCTTGGGCAAGGACTCGACGAATGAAATCCGCCGGGGTGTTTTGAACCTGCCCAGCTCCTGCAGACACAAATCGAGTATCTCTTTCTCGGTAGCCTGTTTACCCGGTTTCAGGACGATAAAGGCTTCTATCTCCTGCCCGTACCGGTCATCATCAACACCCACCGTAGCCGCCTCGAGGACGCATGGGTGCTGGTACAGTACCGCGTCTATCTCCGCGGGGGCGATGTTCTCTCCCCCCTTGATTATCAACTCCTTGAGTCGACCGGTAATGAAGAAGAAGCCGTCTTCATCCCGGTAGCCCAGGTCTCCGGTATGCAGCCAGCCGTTGACCAGGGCGCTGGCAGTAATACCTGGTGCCTTGTAGTACTCATTCATAACATTATCCCCCCGCACCACTATCTCGCCTATCTGCCCGGGAGGAAGCTCACTGCCATCCTGCAAATTGATTACCCTGGCCTCATTACCCACCGGAACCCCCGGCGAACCGTATTTCCCTTTTTCCGGATCAAGCGGATTTGAAAAGACCGGCGCCGCCGTTTCCGTCAAGCCCATCGTTTGAATAATGGGCACCCTGAATTTGAGCTCAAAATCTTTCTGCAACTGCGGCGGCAAAGGCGCTGAGGCTGAACGCCCGAACCTGACCCGCTCCAAACCAGGATTTTTCCCATCGGCATAAGGGTCAGTAGCATCCAGCAGGTAGGACATAATCGTCGGCACCACGCTGAACCAGGTACACCGGTACTGGCTGATAAGCTCCCAGAAATTGCTGGTGTGGAACCGGTAGGGCATGACCACACTGCCGCCGCTGACCACCGGGGCCACGGTAGTGACTATCTGTCCATTAATGTGGTACAGAGGCAGAGAACAGAGCGCACGATCATGCTCGGTCAAGCAGTGCGCCAGAGCCGTATACTCACCGCCGGCCACCACATTCTTTTGGGTCAGCACCACCCCCTTAGGCAGACCGGTAGTGCCCGAGGTATAGAGCAGCAGGGCGGGGTCATCTTCATCTACTTTGGGCAGGTTGATTCCGCTCAGGTCTTCTGCCGGGAAAACAGCCTCTCCATCAATATCAATAACAAAAAGGAGCGGGGGCCGGGGCATTTTCTGCAGTATCGACTCCAATTTTTCCCGCTCGTCTTCGGTAGTAAAAACAATCCTGGTATCAGAGTGCGCCAGTACATACTCCAGGTGGGACATCTGCGCCAGCAGATTAAGCGGGGAAACGACCAGCCCGGAGTACATCACCCCCAGAAAAAGCCGGGCGGTCTGATACCCGTTGTGTAGCAGGTAGGAGACCTTATCCCCCTTGCCCAGACCCATCTTCAGCAGGTGCTTCCCCAAGGACTGTGAATATTCCCGAAGCTGCCGGTAGGTCAGCTCCAGTCCGGCTTCAGGGGCAATAAGAAAAAGGTTATCCGGCTGCCGCTCCGCTTGCCGGTCAATAATATCTCGAATTGTACGCATCAGGAATATCCCCCTGTATCCCCGGTCAATTAGTCTAGGGCAGCCAGTAACTCGTAGCCTATTTGAAAGGCCGTGGTGTTTTCTTCCTTGAAGCGGGGCATGACATCGAGCATGGCGGAGAGAACAATCTCTTTATCGAAGATATCAATCTTCCCGGCCATCGCCCCGAGCATGATGCTGTTGGTATAAATCGGCTGGCCTAGTTTCTCAATGGCTAAATCCCGGGCCGCCACCGAATAGTGAGTTATCTTCTTTTCCTTCTCCCCGTCAATCACGGTGCTGCTCGGGTCGTAAAAAATAACTCCGTGGCTGACCAGGTCAACATGCCGGTTGTAGGCGGGAGTCGACATGGCGCAGAAATAGTCCGGGTCCTCTATTATCGGGCTGTCAATCGCTTCCCGGGAGACAATTACCTGGGCGCGCACGTAGCCGCCCCTCTGCTCGGTACCGTGACTTTTGAGCATGGCAACGCGGTAGTCCTGTTTCACCGCCGCCAGCCCGAAGATTTGCCCCAGTCTGACAATGCCCTGCCCGCCGAAGCCGCTGATCAGTATTTCCGTTCTCTCTTTCATGCGCTACCTGCCCTTTCTCCCGCCAGTCCCCTCATTTTTTCCCTGACGGCGCTGGCGTAGTCCGGCCGGGTGTTGCTGGCGTCATGATAAATCCCCGTCCTCCAGATAGTGTTCTCATCGGGAGTCTCGTCAAGACGCCGTGCCCGGCTTTTCATCCAGCGAAACATGTTAAGGGTATTCCGTGACCCCAGGGCGGTGCTGGCGTAGTTGGTAATGCAGGGGAAGACCACATGCACCAGGGAGAAACCCCTGTTCTGCAACGCCTGCCGCATACTGTCTACCCCGAACTCGCCGTCCATGCTCATGTGCCGGGCCAAAAAGGTAGCCCCCGCCTCCCGGATAATGTTCAGAATATCACGGCCATCCTGAATCCAGTTCGGCTCGTACATTCCGTAGGGGCTGCTGTCAGTAACGGAGCCTTCCGGCGTCATCCAGGAATACTGCCCGCCGGTTGACTGGTAGCCCAGGTTGTCACAGACGACGACGGTGATATCCACGTTGCGCCGGGCGGCGTTGAGCAGGTGCTGTAAGCCGATGCCAAAGGCATCGCCATCACCAACGGTACAGACAATCTTCTTCTCCGGAGGCAGCGACAGACTCAACCCGCTGACCATGGCGTAAAGTCGACCGTGGGTCGCCGCCACCCCGTCCCCCTTCCACATAGCGAAGGTCTGTCTTCCGGAGCAGCCGATAGAGGTCGCCCAGATGACGTCTTCTATCGGCAATTCCAGGTCATCAATCGCCTTGGCCAGCATCTTCTGTGCTTGACCCAGACCGCAGCCGCTGCAGGCGGTACTGGGAGTCTTTCTTACTCTAAAATACTTCTCGGCTAAGTAGTCCATCACCAAGCCTCCCTTTCCCATTCAATCGCGGATATTGTTTTGCCGTCGAGCAACGCCTGAAAGACCTCCAGGAGGTCATGGATTTTCGGCAGCTCCCCACACTGTCCCAGAAAATGGACTTGACTGTCCTTGGGGCAGGCCCTCTGTATCTCGCGCACCAGCTGGCCGTCATAGTTCAACTCTACGGAAAGGTAGGTGGCTTTTCTCTTGAAAAGCTCGTCGGGGAAAGGCCAGAGGGAGATAAGCCTTAACGCCCCCACCTTCATCCCCTTTTCCCGTGCCGCTTTTACCGCCGACTTTACTACACGGGAAGGAGTCCCGAAGGACACCACCACCAGTTCCGGGTCATCCTCCATTCCGAAGGCTTCATAGCGGGTGATGAGATCCCGGTGGTTCCTGACCTTATAGATAAGCCGGTAGACGTGCTTGTGGCAGGCCTCTACGTCCTCGGTGTCATAGCCCTGCTCGGTGGGCGTCCAGTCGGAGCAGAGGGCGCCGGTATTATGTCCCAGCACCACCGGAGGAATATCAATTTTATCAATCGGGGGATAGAACTCAGGGCCGTAGTTAATTTCTCTCTCTTTAAATCTCAGCCCCATTTGATCCTTCTCTACATCAGTCTCCGGAATGGTGATGTCCTCCATACCGTCGGTTACCAGCTGGTCAGCCAGCAGGGTGACCGGCGTCCTGAACCTCTCTGCCAGGTAGAAAGCCTCCACGGTGAGGTAAAACGCTTCCTGGGCGCTGTTCGGGGCGAGGACTATCGTCTCGTAGTTCCCTCCCTGGGTCGGGAAGCGCGTGTTATAAAACTCGCCTTGGCCGGGAGCGCCGGTAATGCCGCTCACCGGTCCCACTCTACCAGAGTTGAGCACTACCACCGGTATCTCACTGGCAATCGCCCACCCGTACGGGTCGGCATAGAGAATATAGCCCGGCCCGGAGGTACCCGTCATCACCTTCAGACCTCCCAGGGCGCCTCCGATACACATGTGCATGGCAGCGCACTCATCCTCTGCCTGAAGGTAATACCCGCCGACCTCCGGCAGTCTCCGCGACATCGCTTCGGCCAACTCCGTAGCCGGAGTTATCGGATAGCCGGCAAACATCCGGCAACCGGCGATCACCGCCCCTTCGG
>JAUYMF010000054.1 GCA_030698765.1 Dehalococcoidales bacterium | reverse complement strand
TAGTGTCTCAGAGATACCTTTACAATACACTTCATATTGTCATTCCCGCGAAAGCGGGAATCCAGCATCATCACCCCACCTGGATTCCGTATCAAGTACGGAATGACATTGTTAAGTTATTAGTGAGACACTACACTAAAGGCTCTATTTGCGCTTGGTTGAGTAAGCTGTCATTGCAAGGAGCGCGTTCACTTCGCTCAGTGTAAACTCAGCGACGTGGCAATCCGGGATGGGGGTACCCCTCGATGACAAAATGATTAGAGGGCAAATCCTGGTTAAAGATTGAACTGTGATCAACCTGACAGGATACTATTAAACAAACCCGAATAGCGTCTCCCCTTCTGGACAAAGGGGAAAACTGTATCCTGTTTCCCTTTTCTCAGAATTTCCCTAAAATGAGCGGTAACCTTTTCCGGATTTGTTCGTTATAGATATTAAACTATCCGCGAATCCCGCGGGGAAAAGAGACACACCCCGGAGGACAGTAAACGAAAGGCGGGAAACAAATAGCTTCAAGCAGAGGGGGTTGACACAGCGTGCTATAATACTTGTAAGGGGTAGTCTGTCTACCTCAACGCTGTTACGAGCAAAATTTAAGAAGGGAGGTGATGCCATGACAAGAGCCAGAAAGGCCGGAGAACTCCTAACCACGCCGGCCCGGAGGAACCTGAGTTATCATGCTCAATTTACGGTTAGCTGATTCTTGTCTCTCTGGTTATTAAATAGGGAATAAGTTTCGGAACCCTCTTTCCCCGGAGAGATGACATACCTGAAAAACTTAGGAGGACTTTCAAAGGTCGATGAAGAAAAAAATAAATAAAATAATGGGTGTGGGCTTAAGCCTGATGCTGCTTGCCAGCCTGTGGGTGATGGCCATCCCGGCGACAGCGGGCACGCTTTCCCTGGGCGAAGAAAGCTCGGTGAAGGACCTGAAGGCCATGGTAGATAATATCATTGGCCCGGCCGGTGTGGATATCGTTGACATGGCGGTCAACGGCAACGTCATCTATGCCGCCACCGGCACCACCACCACCGACAATATCACCTACAAGTCAACTGACGGCGGCGCCACCTGGACGAGCCTGACCACCACCACCAACTACCCGGCCTCAGCCGTCACCAGAGTGGCCGTGGCCCCCGATGACCCCGATGTGGTTATCATCGCCACCGCCGAGCCTCAGGTCTACTTATCCAACAACGGCGGCGGAGAGTGGGACAACCTGGCTATACCCGCCGTGACAACCCCGGTCGTTACCATCAACTCTATTGACATATCAGCCGGGGCAACCCGCTATGTCGCAATCGGCGGCGCCACCACCGGCAGTGTGGCCGAACTCTGGACGTTGAAACTGGCAATGGCGCAGAACTGGCAGGCAAGAATGGCCGGGAGCGGCAACTTTACCGCCTCTCAGACGGCTGTCATGGCGGCCAAGTTCTCGCCCAACTCCGTCACTGACGAGACCATCGCCGTCATCAGCGCCGACGCCGGCACAACCACCTTCCAGCTCTTCCGCTTTACGGAAGGGCAGACAAGCTGGAACCAGGGTATCGCCCGCGAGGGCATGAGCTCCTACGGGACCGGCATCGCTCTTGATACCGGCATCGGCGGCGGTGTCGCCGCGGCTGATATCGAGCTGGTCAGTGACTATCTGGCCACGGACCTGACACGGCGCATTGCCTTCGTCACTTCGGCGGGCGCCACCAGCGGGGGCAAGGTCTACCGCATGACCGATGCCGCCCGGGTAGGAGCCTTTAACGAGTGGGACGACGCTACTGACGTTACTGCCATCGGCAGCCTGTCCCTGAACGCAGCCAACAGCGTGCTGCTCGGCGGCAGATACCTCAGCAACGTTGTCTTTAGCTGGAGCAACCCCACCAGCGGCGGCAGCCCCAACGCGCTGCGCACCAACACCCTTAAACTCCCCAGCGGCGGACTCACCGATGCCAAGACCCTGGTCGGCTGGAACGGTGATACCGCCATAGCCGCCACCTCTGGCGACGAGAGTGCTTTCTCCGTCTCCACCGACAACGGCTATTCCTGGAATGACATCAGCCTGATTGATACCACGCTAACCACCCTGAACGATGTCGCCGTCAACGCTGATGCCAGCAAGATTTACCTGACCTCAGCCGACGCCACCAATGATACCAGCGTCTGGCTGAAGACATCCGCCGGATGGAAACGGGTACTGAGCATGCAGGGTATGACAGCCACCACTTCACCATTCCTGGTACGGCTTGCCCCGGAGAATGACTCAGTCGTCTACATCGCTTCCAAGATGACCACGAATATGTGGCTGAGCGTTAACGGCGGCCTGGAAACATGGAGACATGTCCCCGCTTACCAGCTCACCGCAATCCAGGACTTCGTCGTGGAGAGCGCTGACGTCGTCCATGCCATAGATACCTCTGGCGCCACCAAGACCACCAATGCCGGCGCTACCTGGAGCACCAAGAAGAACCTTGACGGTCTCGCCGGTCACTCGATAACCCTGGCGCCGAACAACGACGTGCTCGTTGGCGGCAGTGACGGCTACGTCGCCTTCTCCAAGGACGGCGGGGCAACCTTCACCAGGATTACGAGCAAGGTAGATACGGGCAACTCCCATGTTGTCGCCGATATGGACTACGCCGACAACAATATCATCTATGCCGGTACGGGCGACTCAGTGAAACGGGGTAAGGCGGACAAGAGCGCGACCTGGTCCAGCCGTACACCTTCATTCGCCACCAACCACGTGGTTACCGGAATAGCTAACCATGAAGGCGTCATCTACGTCCTGACAGCCAATACCACCGACAGCCGTCTCTACCGGGCGCTCAACCTGAAGGACTCGGCCAGTTCCGCTCTGGCGCTGTGGAGCTTCAAGGAAAGCGCCGGGGAGAAACTTGACTTCCAGCCGCAGGCGCTGAAGAAGTCCGATGCGCCCAAGTTCTGGACGGTTGACCGTGCTGCCAATACGCTGTTCAGCATGACCGACCCGATAGCCCTGGTAGGTCCGACACTGACAGCCCCGGCGGACAAAACGTCTGTTCAGGTGAACCCGGATGCCCAGGCCTTCAACGTCACCTTCATCTGGGAGCGGCCGGTCAGCCAGGTCAACTCGATGCAGATACAGGTTGCTGCCGACTCTGGCTTTGCCGCTATCGTCTATGACGAGACCTTCACCGGAATCGACTCAAGCACTGTAGCCAAGGTAATCGGTCCTACCGGACCCACCAACCAGGTGGCCCAGTTCAACCCGGGCAGCACCTACTACTGGAGGGTCAGGGTAGCCGAGACCGGCCCGATGTACAGCGCGTGGTCAGCAACCCGCAGCTTCGCCATCGAAGCCGCGACGGCTGACTTCCAGGTCACGACTCCATCTGTCGGCGCCACCGCAGTTTCCATCATGCCGACATTCGTCTGGACCCCGTTTAACGAAGCTACCAGCTACGAAATCGCTGTAGCCGAGGACTCGACCTTTGCCGTACTCGACTGGAGCCATAACGTGACCGGTACCTTCTACCAGACCACGGAAAGCGACACTCTCAAATACGGAACCACCTACTACTGGAGAGTAAGGTCGGAGAAGAATCCGTGGACAACCGGCATCTTCACCACCGAGCAGAGGCCAGTTGAGCCGACGCCGCCGATAGTGATTGAGCCGACCCCGCCGGCCTCACCTCCACAGATAGTAAAAGTGGAAGTACCGGTACCGGGGCCAGCACAGCCGATCCCAAGCTATCTGCTGTGGACGATTATCGCCATCGGCGCGATACTCATCATCGCCCTGATTGTCCTGATTGTCAGAACCCGGCGCATAGCCTAGTTCCGGCCTGACGGGCAATACCCGAACCGAGTACAAGAGGGGTCACCCAGGTGACCCCTCTTCCTTTTTTATTTCCATTTATTACTAATGCTTGCGTAATTGACTTTACGTATTTCCTCGCCCCTTGCGGGAGAGGATTAAGGTGAGGGGTAGCCTCAAATTCACCCTCATCCTGACCTTCTCCCGTCAAGGGAGAAGGGACTGTCATTGTATAGACATTTGCCAAGCGGATAACCATACCGACGAAAGTCGGCATCCAGAACATGAGCATATCCGGACACTGAAGAGTCTGTCCAAAAGGTCTCCCTGTAATTGCGAGGGCGAAGCTCGTGTCAATCTCTGAGATTGCTTCGCCTTCCGCCTGCGGCGGAATGGTCTCGCAATGACACCGCCAACCAAAACCGAATAATACCCTATACATCAGAGATATTAACGCTGCTGACAGCCCGTTCATTTCCCGGCAACAAGCCCGTAGATACCCACGGGCAGAGCCCGTGGCACTTTACAGTTCAAGCTTCGCTTGACCTGAATCCTGTTCCCCCTGCCACCTGACATAGTTTATTATCTGCT
>JAUYMF010000053.1 GCA_030698765.1 Dehalococcoidales bacterium | reverse complement strand
AAACTCTGGCACAATCCGTACGTATTCTCTACGGCGGCAGCGTGACGGCGGATAACATCGCCGAGTTTATCCGGCAGCCGGAGATAGATGGCGCCCTGGTCGGGGGGGCGAGCCTGAAAGCAGACCAGTATTTGAGCATGGTCAGGCAGGCTCAGATAATCAAAGGGCGTTGAATCCAGGTAAGGCTAAAAGGAAGTAGTTTACTCTTGCATCCTGAGATTCGGAGATGGACTACCTGATAGCGATAGTGGGGCCCACCGCCACCGGAAAGAGCCATCTGGCTATCCGGCTGGCGCAGGACTTCAACGGGGAGATAGTCAGCGCTGACAGTCGCCAGATATACCGCCACATGGATATCGGTACCGCCAAACCCGACCGCAGGGAGCAATCCCTCATTCATCATCATTTAGTTGACATAATTGACATCGATGAAGACTTCAGCCTGGCACAGTACCAGCAGCTGGCTTACAGTGCTATTGAGGATATTCAAAGGCGCGGCAGGCTGCCGCTGCTGGTGGGTGGGAGCGGGCTTTATATCCGGGCGGTACTGGAAGGGTGGCAAATACCCCACATCCCGCCTGACCGGGAATTCCGGCGTAGCCTGGAGGAGAAAGCTGCCGCCGGTGGAGCCGGAGAGCTTTACCGCGAGCTGACGGAGGTTGACCCGGTGGCCGCAGGGAAGATTGACCGTCGTAACGTGCGCCGCCTGATAAGGGCTCTCGAGGTGTCCAGGCAGGCGGATACGCCTTTTTCACGACTCCGGGACAGAGAACCGCCACCATTCAAAATCATGGTCATAGGTCTGACGGCAAACCGGTCCGAGCTGTACCGCCGTATTGATTCGAGGGTTGACCATATGATAGAGCAGGGGCTGGTTGGCGAAGTAAAGCGGCTGGTCGAGGTGGGTTATGATTTCAGCCTGCCGGCGATGTCCGGTATTGGCTACAGACAGATTGGACTGTATTTACGGGGCGAGCTTTCCCTGGCCGATGCTATCCAGCAGACTAAATTTGAGACCCACCGTTTTGTTCGCCACCAGTATGGCTGGTTCCGGCTTAAGGACGACCGAATACACTGGTTTGATATAACTAAAGACAACGAAGCGGAAATCAAGGGACTGGTAGCCGGGTTTGTCACGGGATAGTCATTCCAGCACTACATTGTCAATCAGCCGGGTATTGCCTATCTTAACCGCCAGGGATACCAGTGCCGAAGGCTTGACTTCGTTCAGTTCTTCCAGTGTCTCCGCATCGGCGATGCTGACATAGTCAATCGCCGCCAGGGGTTGCTGCCGGATCAGGTCTGTTATCAACCGCCGCAGCTTTTCTGTGTCTTTTTCTCCGTGTGCCCATGACTCCCGGGTCAGCCGGAGCGCCTGATTGAGGACGACCGCTGCCCGGCGCTCCCTGGGACTAAGGTAGGTGTTACGGCTGCTCATCGCCAGGCCGTCACTCTCTCTGACGGTAGGGCAGGGGATTATTTCCAGGGGCATATTCAGGTCAACCACCATCTTTCTGATTACTGTTACCTGCTGGGCGTCTTTCTGCCCGAAGTAAGCCCGGTCCGGCTGGACGATGTTGAATAGCTTGGCGACGACAGTAGTGACCCCCCGGAAATGCGTAGGGCGGGAAGCGCCTTCCAACCTTTTGGTGATCCCGGTTACTTCCACCCAGGTCTCAGCCCCCGGGGGGTACATCTCATCCGCTGAAGGCATGAAGACAACATCGGTCTTTTCTTTCTCCAGCAATGCTAAATCACGCTGCGTATCGCGGGGATAGCTGGCCAGGTCTTCCTGAGGCCCGAACTGGGTCGGATTGACAAAGATGCTGACGACCACAGAGGTATTTTCCGTCTTGGCCCGTTTCACCAGTGCCAGGTGACCGTCATGGAGGTAGCCCATGGTGGGCACGAAACCCACCGGGCCGACGAGGTGCTGCCTTATCGGGCGCATACCGGCGATGGTCTCAGCGAGTTCCATGTTTCTACCTTACACTCTTAAGGTTAAGGAGACTCTCTCCCTCTTTATCCCCTTCCCCCTGATAAGAAGAAGGTTTTAGAAGAGGAGCTTCGCCCCTCTTTCACACGCCTTGTGCATTTTGTCATTGCGAGATCATCCCGATTCATCGGGAGGCTTCAGCCCGAGTTCAGCCCGAGGGTGAAGCAATCCGGGTAAGGTATGTTTGCGCTTCCCCTCACGGATTGCTTCGTCGCTACGCTCCTCGCAATGACAGCCGTAAGGAGGAGGGGCTTCCGCCCCTCTTAAACTCCTGATTGTTATTTCGCTTTTAACTCCGCCAGAACACTCTCATCCATTGAGAAACTCTGCTTCTCGGTGGGGAAGGTGCCGGCTTTTACCTCATCGTAATACTCAGTGACCGCCTGCTTGATGATGTCAGCCAGTTTAACGTACTGCTTGGCGTGCTTGGGCATGAAGTCGGTAAAGGAACCCAGAATATCATTGATAACCTGTACCTGTCCATCACAGCCGATGCCGGCCCCGATACCGATAGTAGGCACACTTATCTTCTCGGTGATTAACGCTGCCAGGGGGGCGGGGACCGTCTCCAGGACGATAGCAAAGACCCCGGCCTGCTCCAGAGCCTTGGCGTCTTCCAGCAGTTTGATGGCCGCCGCCGGACTCCTCCCCTGCACCCGGAAACCGCCGAACTGGTGAATTGACTGCGGCGTAAGCCCGATATGGCCCATGACCGGAATGCCGCATTCCACCACCCTTTTTACCTTTTCGGCCACGGTGACACCGCCCTCGAGCTTAATAGCCTGGGCGCCGCCTTCCTGAATGAAGCGGGCGGCATTCCTTAAGGCATCTTCCGTACTGACATGGTAGGTCATAAACGGCATATCACCGACAACCATCGCCTTCTGGCTGCCCCTGACTACGGCTTTGGTATGGTGCAGCATCTGCTCCATGGTTACCGGTATCGGTGATTCATAGCCGAGCATGACCATGCCCAGGCTGTCCCCGACCAGGATCATCGGTATGCCGACCTCATCAACTATGCGGGCGG
>JAUYMF010000052.1 GCA_030698765.1 Dehalococcoidales bacterium | reverse complement strand
GTCCAAGCTCATGCTGCAAGTCCTGGAGCAGATTCAGAATCTGCGCCTGTATCGAGACATCCAGGGCGCTGACCGGCTCATCAGCCACAATCAGTTCCGGGTTCACCGCCAGCGCCCGGGCAATGCCGATGCGCTGTTTCTGTCCGCCGCTCAGCTCGTGGGGATATCTGGCCGCGTGCTGCGGTTCCAGACCTACCCTTTGCAGCAACTCCTCCACCTTCCCCGGCCTTTCCCGCTCATCACCCAGGTCGTGCACCAGCAACGCTTCCCCGATGGAGTCGCCGACTGTCATCCGGGGGTCGAGGGACGACTGCGGGTCCTGGAATATCATCTGAGCCTCTTTACGCAGCGTTTTCAGCTGCTTTTTGCTCCAATGGATGATATCGCTGCCTTTATACAGGATACTGCCCGCGGTCGGCTCTTCCAGCCTCAACAAAGCTCTGCCCAGGCTGGACTTACCACAGCCGGACTCGCCGACCAGTCCCAGGGTCTCCCCCTCCGTCATATCCAGCGAGACCCCATCAACCGCCTTGACATCAGCCACATGACGGGCAAACATGCCCGCCGTGACCGGGTAATATTTCTTCACGTCGCGGGCTTCCAGTAATTTCACATTCATTGTGACACCACATCTTCTTTGGCTGGGCTCGCTTCCGGATACAGGTGACAGGCGACGATATGCTCCCCGGAGATGGTGACTTCCTGCGGCCTTACCCGCTCACAGAACGCCAGCCGCTGCTGGCAGCGGGGGCTGAAGATACAGCCCTCCGGCGGGTCAATCAGGCTCGGTATCATCCCCGGGATGGGAGTCAGTCTGTCCCGCCTACCCGGGATACCGGGCAGGCAGTTAATCAACCCCAGCGTGTAGGGGTGCAGCGGGTGGTCAAAGATATCGGCGGCGGTGCCGGCTTCAGCCAGCCTGCCGCCATACATCACAATTACACGGTCGGCAATCTCCGCCACCGTACCCAGGTCATGGGTGATGAACAGGATAGACATGTCCCTTTCCTGCTTCAAGCCCCGGAAGATATCCAGGATCTGCGCCTTGATGGTGGTATCGAGGGCGGTAGTCGGCTCATCGGCGATGAGAATTTCAGGGTCGCAGGACAACGCCGCCGCAATCATGATTCTCTGTCGCATTCCCCCGGAGAACTGGTGAGGGTAATCTCTGATTCGCGCTCCCGCCTGAGGGATACCCACCTGTTCCATCAGGTGCAACGCCCTGTCCATGGCCGCCCTGCTATTCAGCTTAAGGTGCAGACTCACCTGCTCGGCAATCTGGTCGCCAACGGTGAACACCGGGTTCAATGCAGACTGCGGATCCTGGAATATCATGGCGATGCGGTTACCACGAATCTGCTTCATCCTTTCCAGTGAACACTGCAACAGGTCCTCACCATGGTACAGTATTTCGCCGTCAACTATTTTGCCCGGGGGGTTGTCAATCAGACGCAGCACTGATAGCGCCGTGGCGGTCTTGCCACAGCCTGACTCACCGACCAGGCACAGGCTCTCTCCCCGGCGGAGACTGAAGCTGAGATCATCAACCGCCTTGACCACTCCGTTGCGGGTGAAAAAGTACGTCTTCAGATGACTGGTCTGTAAAATAGTACTGTCCGTCATAGTTCCTAAATTTGACTCCGGGGGTCGAAGGCATCCCTGATGCCGTCTCCCAGAAAATTGAAGGCGAGCACAGTCAGAAAGAGGATAAAGCCGGGTTCCACCGCCACCCACCAGGCGGTATCCAGGCTATTTTGACCGGAATACAGGACAACCCCCCAACTGGTAACCGTCGGGTCGCCCAGGCCGATAAAGCTCAGCCCTGCCTCAGCCAGAATGACCCCCGGTATGGATAGAGTGGCAATAACGATAACCGAGCTCAGTACATTGGGGATGAGGTGCCGGAAGATGATGCGAGCATCGCTGGCTCCCAGGGATTTAGAAGCCATAACGAACTCCCGCGTCCGCAGGGACAGGGCTTCGCTCCTCACCAGCCGGGCGGTACCAGTCCAGCCGGTGAGACCGATGGCAACGATGATAAAAACCAGGGACGGCCCGAAAATAAAGATAATAAATACCAGCAGCAGGAAGAAGGGGAAGGTCATCATGATATCGGTAAACCGCATCAGGGCATTATCCGCCCACCCCCCCAGGTAAGCCGAGAGCACGCCCATGACCGTGCCGATGAATATCGCGATCAGGGTAGCCATCAAACCCACCTGCAAAGACACCCGGGCGCCGGAGACGAGCATCGCCAGCATATCCCTGCCCTTGTCGTCAGTCCCCAGGGGATGCCGCCAGGTACCGGGGGTCTCTGTAGTCAGAAATTCTTCTGTTTCCAGGTTATATATTGACTGCTGCGTGGTAAAGCCCACCGGGGGCAGGTTTTTCTCCTCGAAGTTCACCCTGGTGGGGTCCAGGGTAAAAAGAGGGCCAAAGACAGCCACCAACACCAGGAAGATGATAAAGGCCAGCCCCGGGACGGAAAGCCGGTGCCGCCTCGTCCTCTCCCAGTAGTACACGGTCAGCCGCCGGTTGACGTAGAGCGGGTACAGTCCGTAGCCGACGGTCAGAACGGCAAAGAACAGGTAAAAGTACTCCAGAGGTTCCAGAATACCACCGAAAAGATAAACATCGCCGAGAAGGAACAGAACCAGTCCCAGCAGCGCGCAAAGGACGATCAGGTTTCTCCGTCCGCCGACTCTACGGCTAATCTTTACCATTATCTTTCCCATCAGTCATAGCGTATTCTGGGGTCAAGCCGGGTATAGACGATATCAGTAACCAGGTTGGTAAGCAATACCACCATCGCCCCGATGAGGGTAATGGTCACCACCACCGGATAATCGTTGGCAAAAATGGCATTGAAGGACACTCTGCCCAGCCCGGGGATACCGAAGATAATTTCGGTGAGATAGGCGCCACCGAAGACAACCCCGCTCAGGTCAAAGAGTATGATGGTAATGACAGGCAGGATGGCGTTCCTTAAAACGTGCTTACCGATGACAACACGCTCCGGCAGGCCCTTGGCCCGGGCAGTGCGGACAAAATCCTTTCTTAAATTGTCCAGGGTAGCCGAGCGGGCATAACGGGTATAGCCGGCCATCATCCCCGTACCCAGCGTAATCACCGGCAGGATAAGGGCTTTTAAATTAGCCAGGGAAAACAGGGGCACGCCGGTGTCATAGTAGGTCTTGAACCAGCCCAGCTGCACCGAGAATACCAGGATCAGCATGATACCCAGCCAGAAATTGGGAATAGATACGCCGATGAAAGAGAAAAAGGTAGCCAGGTAATCAGTCCTGGTATACTGCTTGACCGCCGAGTAGACCCCGATTAATATCCCCAGGCTGGTGGAAAACAACATACTGAGCAGGATAAGCTGGAAGGAATAGACCCAGTGCCGCTGAATCAGCTTCAGTACCGGCATGGAGGTACTGAAAGACCACCCCCAGTCGCCGCGAAACAGGTTGGCCACGTAGGTCAGATACTGCTCATACAGCGGTTTATCCAGTCCGTATCTGGCTTCAACGGCGGCAATCACCTGGGAAGGGTCCTGGGTGCGGGCTGACATGTTCGCCAGGTACCTGTCAGCCGGAGAGCTGGGACCTACCCGGAGCAGGATAAAGGTAACGGTGACCACGCCCACCGTTATCAATACCGCATAGATAAGCCTTCTGATGATATAACCCTGTAATCCACCCCTGCGCAAAGGCTCGCTCCCTCAGAAGAAACTATGGTTCGGCAAAGTGCCACTTATGGTAGTTCCAGCCCAGCCTCATTCCGACATCAATCCCGGTTACATTAGCCTGAAAACCGTGGTTGCCTCTGGGGAAAGTAAGAAAGTCTACCGGCTGGTCGTCAGCGATTATCTGGCTTATCTCGGCATAAAACTCTTTGCGCGCCTCTTCATCCAGCGCCTCTTTCGAGCTAACCTTCACGAAGAGCTCATCAATCCCCGGATTAGAGTATCCCCAGAAATTCAATCCGCCGTCGGAGGTGAAAAACACCCTGGAACCGGAAGGAGCGATAGGATGGGTGTTAAACGCCATTATTATCATGTCCCATGGTTCATCACTCACCGCATCAGGGCCATTATTATATCTGGGCTCCTGTTCAGTACCGGGAGCTTTGTTCATTACATACTGCCTGAGGAGAGTAGGCCAGGGTACCAGTTTAACCTCCACCTCGATGTCAATATCCGCCAGCTCCTGTTTCACCAGAAAAGCAAGATTTTCGGAGATATTACTGCCCGGGGTGGTGACTAAAGTGAGTTTGACAGGTTGCCCGTCTTTACCACGAACGGTTATTGTCCCGTCCGTATTACTGATACCATAACCGGCTTCATAAAGCGACTGTTTGGCTTTTTCCTTATCGTAGAGTGCGCCATAGCCGAAGGTCGGCACCCCTTCGTCGGTATACCAGGGAGAAGGCTTGGGAATGAAGCTGAACGCCGGGTCGCCGAAGCCAAGACGGATGGAATCAATCACCGCCTTTTTGCTGATGGACATGGAGAGCGCCTGCCTCACCTGCTTGTTATCAAGGCCTTCCCAGCCATTGTTCCTCAGGTTATAGATTATTAAATCGTAGCCGCTGGTAGGCACGGTATGGACATTAATACTCTCCATCTCTTTGAACCTGGCAACCTCCTGCGGTTCGATGCCGGTATAGGTAATATCCCCCGCCTCCAGGGCGGCATGGCGCGCTGCCGGAGTACCCAGGATCTTGGTAACGTACTGCTCGAAGTAAGGAGAGCCGTCATCCTGCCCCAGGTAAAAGTCCGGGTTACGCTCGACAACATACTTGTCATTCCGAATCCATTCCTTAAAGCGGTACGGCCCCAGGTTGCCGGTATAGGTCAGGTTATTGAACTCATCGGCCTCGGTAAATGCCTTAACATCACCCTCATATTGGACGGCGATATGCCTGGGATAAGGAGTCAGGGAATAGACGGAATTATCGATAAATTCGGGGTCCACGGTCTGTCTTTTGATGACAAAGGTAGTCTCATCAACTACCTCCGGCTCCACAAATACCATCTCGCCATCGACCGCCTCCTGCCAGTCACTCTTGTAGGGGTAGTTAAGCCAGTCGGAGAACATCAGGTTCTTCAGGGTATAGACATAGTCCCCGGAGGTTACGCTGGTATTATCGCTCCATCTGAGGTCATCCCGGATGGTAATGGTGTAGGTCAGACCGTCCTCGGAGATTGCCACCGGCTTCGCCAGATGATGGAGTACCACGTTCCACTGGTTATCATAGGTAGCCAGACTACCAATAGTATATCCGGCATAGCTGAACGAAGAGGCGTCAGCCGCCAGAATCCAGTTCAGGGTCTCGGCATCTCCTCCCGAGGTCCCCTCAATAAAAATACCCTGCGGCGCTGGCGGCGAGGCACAACTGACCAGAGATAAAACCAGTGCCGGCAGTAGCCCGATAAGCTTTTTCATTTCTCAATTCCTAACCTTGATAGCAGTGAATCCGGAGGGTTGCCGGTAGCTAAATCGTAGCCCATTGACCGGTAGAAGTCGTCCTTCAGTTCCTCCAGGGGCGCCACGGCTCCCGCGGTCGGCCCGTCAGGCTTGGGCTCCTTCAGCAATCTCTCCGGAAGCGTGTCATGCTCCCGGGTCAGCCCCTCCCGCATATTAAAGAGCCTCTCCTGGGTCATTATCCTTACCCCGGCCTCCCTGAGGTCATCAACAGACCAGGGTTCCCCGTATAAAGCCGCCAGGGAATCGGCCAATATACCCATATCATACACCCGGCGGGCAAAGGAGCAGACAATAAGAGAATCACAAACCATCTCATGTATCGCCCCTTTCTTGACGTACTCGCCCTTCCCTTTAACCTCAAGCCGCGTACCATCGAATATCTCCTGCCTGCCCGGTAAACCGTAGCCATGATGACAGCCGCCGCGGGCGTCAATGGCAAACTGCAAAGCCTGCCCGTTCAAGCCACGGCACTCGTAACCGCCAAGCTCCAATCCTTTTACCTGCATGGCAAAGGCCTCTGAACCCTTGATCTCCTCGGACAATCTCCTGGTACCCCTGGCCAGTTCCTTTCCGAACCCTTCCTGCCCGGCGATCTTCCTCAGCATGGCAATCATGGCTTTATCGTCACCGAAGCGGAGCTCGACGCCGCCGGTATCTTCGATACTGATCAAGCCCTTCTCGAAACACTCCATGGCGAAGCCGATGGTGATTCCGGCGCTCATCGTGTCGATACCATACTCGTCACATATCTGGCTGGCTGCGATAACCGCATCCATTTTATCGATCCCGCAGGTAGTACCGAAGGCATAGATTGTCTC
>JAUYMF010000051.1 GCA_030698765.1 Dehalococcoidales bacterium | reverse complement strand
CACCGCTGTAGCCCTTGAGCCAGGGCCACCATACGGTATAGGAATAGGGCGCCGGTAAGGGCAGGTAGTATGCCTGCTCAATGACGTGAGGGACGACCTTCCCCAGCAGAGGGTAGGCACTGGCATCGTCGAGCATGAAATAGCGGGCAAATTCTACGAGTGCCTCGTTGATCAGAGGATCATCGACCATACTGACGTTGTTGGAGTCCTCTATTCGAAACGGCTGCCACGCATATGGAGTGCTGGTAGCGCTCCATATCGCTTCTTTGTGCGTTCTTCCCTGTTCAATCGAGGCGAAAACACCCGATTCCTTGACTGCCAGCTCTACTTCCACGCCAATTTGAGCCAGGTAGAATTTTGCCAGGGATGCCTCGTCTACGTTGTCCTCCTCCAGGATCAACTCCATCTTGAAGCCATCCGGGTAGCCGGCGTCAGCCAGAAGCTGTTTTGCCTTATCGGGGTTATATGTGTAAACCTCCCGCGCCGATGCCGGGAGCTGGTCAAAGGGGGTGTTGAGGCCGAGCGAAATCCAGTCCGGCCCGCCCTGTACCGGCCAGGTGTAGAGGTCAGCTTCCCCGCCATAAAAGTCCCTGATTATCGCCTCCCGGTCGATAGCCATGGACATCGCCCGCCGTACTCTGGCATCATACCAGGGAAGCGCCGGGTTGTCCGTCCTCATGCCGATGGTATTGCCGCGCCGGTGCGCCGCGTTGAATTGCAGTGCGGGATTGGTGTTGAGCAAGCTCCTCGCTTCCTCCCGGGTAAGCCCGGCTCTCTCGCCGAGGTGGTCGAGCTTGGCGGTGCGCAGCGCCGCCATCTGGGTGGACCTGTCCGGTATATAGAACCACCTGATTTCGTCAACGTAGGGCAACTGGTTTCCCTTCCCCGGGCCAACCGGGTCCGTCCGCCAGTAGGTGGGGTTTCTGACAAAGGTCGCCCCCGTATTAGGAAGATATTCTTTGAGCATGAAAGGGCCGGTGCCAACGTGGTTCGCCGGGTCATTCTCGTCGAAATTCTTGAGAACTTCAGGTGGCCACATATTCATTGATTGGGCGGTCCATTTGAACAGAGAGCCCAGGGTAGCCGGGTTCCCCTTGATTTCGATTGTCCACTTGTCAAGAGCCTTGATAGATGTCGGCTGCTCTTCCGGCATCAGCCGTGCCTCGGCATAAGTTGGTCTTTTCAAAGCCCTCGAAGTACCCTCGGGTACCAGGCCAAACCCGCGCAGGTAAGTGAACTCGGCGTCATAGGCGTCGGCCTCGCGGCCGCCGACCATCCGGCTGGCTTCGCTCGCTGGGTTGAGTGCCCAGTGATTGCCCTTGCGGATATGAAAGATAAAAGTATCGTTGCCGACAAATTCCCAGCTCTCGGCAAAGGCTCCGGAAAAGTGAAGCGGGGAGACAACCTCGGTGACACCCTCATATTCGCCGGTGCCGTAGCCACCGGCCTGCCCCTTGGCCCAGTCCGCCGCCATCATCTTTTCCATGATTTGGGCCGAATGTTTGGGACTCGAGCCGCCGCGTAGCTGGTCGCTAAAGGCCCTCTGCTCTACTCTCCAGTACCTTAGTATCCCGCCATGTTGCGGGACTTCTGCTGAGGGTGTTGTTGGTGTAGTCGGGGTTGTGGGCGTGGTTGGTGTGGTCGGGGTTGTCGGTGTGGTTGGTGTCGTTGGCGCGGTCGGGGTTGTTGGGGATGGAGCGCAGGATGCCAGCACCATGGATAATACTATTAAGCAGCTAGTCAATAACCAAATCCCATTCCTTTTCATTTCCTTTACCTCCTCAAAATTTTCAGCGGGACTGGATCAGTTATAGAAAACGATATTGACTTGGTCTTATAGTAATGGCTGATAGCTGGATACAGAAAAAATCAGAAGGAACCCCCAAGAATGAATCATTTATAATATGAGTCTATAGCTTTTGTCAAGTTTTGTTTGAATTTACCGGGGAGATTGTGTTGCTATTGTGTTGAAAGGAGAAGAATCCGGGTTTATCTTTGGGGGTTATTTATCCCGAGGACCTGGTCTTTGCCGGTCGCCCTTTGTTAAATATACCAGTTGATGGTGCTGGTGCCGGCTATCTTTAAAAAGGCGGTCAGCCCCATTACCCTGTCCACCTCGTCTACCAGTTCCGCCGCCGTAATATTAAGGGCGGCCATCGCATTGGGGCAGGCATAAAGCTTCAGCTCCAGTATCCTGGCATCGGTGAGCTGGCTTTCCAGCGACTGGATACCGCCCGTTTTCAGGCCGCGTTCGATACTGGCGCGTACCACCGGGGTTGTCTCTTCACCTAATTCGTTCAGATGTCCCTTGGTGAACCGCCTGAGCCCATCGTAGGTCAGCAGGATATGGGCTTCAACACTGTCGTGTTCGGCAACCAGGCTATCGGCATAATCGCCGAGGAACTCTCTCTCAGGGTAGGATAAAGCTGCTCCTCTTCATAACGGAAGTGCGGGCCAACCATCTTATCTATTTCCCCCAGGATGTTCCGAGCTTTATCCAGCTCTCCGGCTTCAGCCGCTCCGGCCAGGTCAAGCAGGCTATCTCTCACCTTTCGGTGGTCCTCCCGAAACTCAACAATCGGGTCCAGTTTCACCATTCCTTGTTCCTCCTTTTCAACAGGGGCTTATTTTCAGAGCTTTTTTATCTTTACAATCCAGTCTTTCGGCCCCTGCTGCTCGTATTCCCATTCATACTGGGCCTTGTATTCCGCCTCGAACTGGTAGTGCAGAGGTTTGGGGTCGTGGTCGTTAATGATTTTCAGGGTCTCGCCGGATTTCAGCGCATCCCACTTTTCGAATATCAGTTCGTGCCTTTCAAAGGGCATTATCGTTCTCAGGTCAAGTTCAACCAAGTTACCATCCTCCTTTTTCCGGTCTTCCGGGGTAAAGCAGCAGTATCCCAGCTCATCACAGAGCCTTTTTACCCTGTCCCAATCCTCCGGACTGAGCACCTGAAGAGCTATCTGGTAGAGGATATTATTTTCCTTGAAGATGTGGCTGTCCAGTTCCGTGGTCAGGTATTCGCTTAGCTCGATGACTCTGGTCTTAAACTCCTCGAAGTCATGGTCAGCGGCATTATTAGCCAGCTGGTAAAGCTCCTGTTTCCTCTTCCTGAATTCGATGTGATCCAGCTTCATTATCTCGGCTGGCTCGACGATATCACGCTTTATCAGTTCCGGGAAGAGTATATCTTCTTCTCTCTGGTGATGGCTTTCCGCCTCCACCAGATGGTGGGCGATGTCCTTCAGCTTTTCCAGGTCCTGCCCCAAGCTCTCAAAGCTGTCCGTATCTCTTAGCCTGGCTGCCAGAGAACTCAGTTCCTTCAGACTTTCCAGGATGACCTCATGCTCAGCCATGAAAGTATGTACCGGGTGCGGGGGCAAGACGTCTATCCTCTTGGCGACCAGGGTATCCTTCAAGACCTCGAGGTGAATATCGCACAGGCTTTTCCTGATTTCATCATGGGAGACTCCTTCCCGTATCAGTTCCTGCTCCATGACTCCCAGGGTAGTGGCATCAACCGACTGAAGAAGTTCCCTTGCCCTCTCCTTTGCGTCCTGAGATACCTGCCCGCCCTTCAGTTCCGTGATTAGTTCCCTGAACTGCTCCTTCTTGGTCCCTTCCTTGGGAGCGGTCCGGGTGACCTGTAATATCCACTCGTCAGGCCCTTCCTTCTCGTAATTAACCTCGAATTCACCCTGGGCTTTCAGCAAGTAGACCAGAGGAACGGGGTTGAATTCCACCACAATCCGGGCGGTCTCTCCGGGCTTGAGTCCCTGGACTCCGGGGAAAATCAGCCCCTCTTTTTCCTCATGTCCTAATCCTTTAACATCGATTGTTTTTACTGCGTTCATCTTAGTTCCTCCTTTCTTCTATTTTCAGCCAGTTTTCAATCTCTTTTTCTTCAATAAGCATACCTTTAACTTTAGCTGTCCAGAGTTCCTGAAATTCTTCCTTTTCCTCTTTCCTGGCCGCCTCCCAGAGTACCTTCTCCATCAGTTCTCCCAGCCGCCTCCCTTTCTCTGTCGGGAAAGGGACCTGCTGCGGGTAGAATTTGACCAGGACGGAGTTACCATTATCCAGCCTCTTGAATTCAAAGCACATTGCCTGAGGGTCAATTTTCTCCGGGTCAAATCTGAGCAGGTCTTTTCTCTTAAATTTGTGACCCAGCCCCTTGAAACCGGTAGCCGGAGCGGCACCGGTAAAGAAACTGAAGACCTGGGCCATGACGCCATAGACCCCTTCTTCCGGGTTTCCGTAAACGGTAACGGCAATCTCTCCTCTGACCGGGACTTCTTCATCCGGGTAGAGCGCCTCCAGGGCTTTCCGGCAGGACAGGTAAGCTCCTGTCACCGTCGGGCAGGCGTGCCCCGCCATCTTCACCGCTTCAGCAAAGGTATATTCCACAACAGCGTCCTCCGTACTAAAGGCGCCCAGCGTCTCCGTCAGGGGTTCCTTCAACCTGATTGCTTTAGCTTCTTTGATGAAGTCACGGAAAATGTCTTTCATATGCCTGCCTTAATGAGTATTTCGCCTGCCTTGATGTAAACAACGCTCTGTCAAGCTGCTTTCCGTTTTACACGGCTATCAGTTCTTTGATTTCAGGAACTTCTTCCTTAATTACCCGTTCCACTCCCATACGGAGCGTCATCGTTGACATCGGACAACTGCCACAGGCGCCGGTAAGGGTTACCGTGACCACGCCGTCCTTGACATCTACCAACTCAACATCCCCGCCATCCGCCTGTAATGCCGGTCGTATCCTCTCCAACGCCGCCTCTACTTTTTCTCTCATTGTGGTTGCCTCCTTTTTATCCTGTTTATTTACTCACTACTTTAGACGCTGACAAATTTCCACCGATTAGTGATTTCGGCAAGCTCCTGCTCCCCAAGTAAACCCTTGGCTAAGGGCAGCAGCGATTCATTCTCTTTCTTGATATGTTCCCGCAGCAGGTGGTCAATATGGCTGCTGATTTCCTCAACCTGAGGCGGGATAGCCTCGGATGGCTGGCTGCCGTCCTCCTGCAGTTCTGCCAGTTTTTCCTTGAGATGGTCGTACCACCGCCATATTTCGTCGTGATCTTGCTGCAATAGGCGCGTCGGGCTTTTCTCCCGTCCGAGGTGTTTCTCCAGGGATGGGAAAAGAAGCTCTTCCTCGCGCCGGAAGTGCAGTCCCACATCTTTATCAAAGAAGTCAAGTATCCTGGCAAGGTGGTCGATTCCCTTCCCCCATACGGCGGAATTGGGTGTGGTGCTGCCCAGCTTTAGACAGAGGCTGGCGGCGCGTAACAGGCCGATATTCTCCAGAACCCGGTCATGCTCCCGCTTGAGAATATCCAGCGGACTGTCTGTTGCTGAAAGGGCTTCCTCCGCCCCCGGCCGCAACCTTTCATAGACCTCAGGGCCGACGCATTCTTTAGCCTGGGGACACCAGTCAATACATGAAGCCTGCTGCGCCCGGAATACCATAGTACCGCATCCGGGACATTTTGCCTTCAGTTCGTCAGTCCAGATTTCTACTTCCCGGCTGCAATCAGGGCAGTTAATGAATTCAGGTCTCGGTTCACGGATGACCCGGGACCCCGGACACGACTTATCGAAAACCATACCCTTCCTCCTGCCGACTGATTTACCTTCAATTTAACATCATCGCGTCATACTGCATACGACTTTTGTCGTATACGCTGAATTGTGAAATACTTAGAATTGTTATAATTAAGGGTTATGATTTGAATCTGACGTTTGGCGATTGAATGAGGAGAGAATGAATAGCCCCATTAGCTCAGATAAGAACATTAAATCCTGGAGAAAAGCGGCCAGGGGGCGGCTTCGCCTGGAGCTGGCGGGATTGTCTTTTGCTCTCAGCAAGGGCTTCAGCCCTGAGGACTATGCCCGTCACCTCTGGGGTAAAGGCGCCCTAAACTGGATAAAGAAGACCAGACCGGGCGCTGCGGAGTATCTGCTTAAGGAAGCCAGGGCTTTCCAGGAGTTCTATCCGGAGGTCGTCTTCGAGGTGGTGGAGACGGGAGATGAAAAAGCGGAGCTAGTTTTTACCGGGGGCTGCCTGGGTGGGTGGGGGAGAGACCATTGGGCGGTGGCCAGGAGCCTCGGTCTGACCCAGCAGGATATATGCGCCTACTGCGGTGAAGCCTTCCGTGTCTGGGCGGAGCCACTGGGTCTTGATGTCAGCATCGGCCCGGAAAATGGTGCAAATTGCCGGCTGCGCGTAACCAGACATTGAATCCTTGTGGTGGTTGACTTAAATCTTTTCGGCGATGATACCAGCAATGGCCCCGCGTCCGGCGATGATTCCTTCGTGATAGCGGAGGCAGCGGAAATCCCGGAACATATTGAGCAGTTCATTATGATTGAGCAGGTAGTCCGGGTTACGCGGTTTGCCCAGCCTCGCCTGGTCAATAATATAGGTCTCATAGATTACCATGCCTCCCCGCCGCAGCCTCTCCTTTATTCGCGGTATCAGTGAGCGTTGCAGGTAATTGAAGCAGATAATGACATCATACTTGCCGGTTTCAATATGATAGTCGCCTTCCAGATCGGCAACCTGCGCCCTGATGGTAACTCCGGCGTTTCGGGCTGATTCCAGAGCGTTGCTTATCGCTTCCGGCGATATATCAATGCCTTCTACGGTAAATCCCATTTCCGCCAGGTAAATGGCGTTTCGCCCGCTGCCCATCGCCACGTCAAGGGCGCGTCCTCCGGGCAGGAGGTCTATGTTTTCGACCAGGAACCGGGACGGTTCAGAACCTCCGTGGTTGTGATTCATGATGCTCCACTGAGAAACTCTATTGCCCGGCCAGCTTCCGGGCGATTGTGGCAACATGGCGACCCTGAAAGCGAGCCATCGCCAGTTCATTCTCACTGGGCAGACGGCTGCCATCGCCACCGGCAATAGTGCTGGCCCCGTAGGGACTGCCGCCAGTTATCTCGTTCAAAGTGGTCTGGCGGGACTCGGAATAGGGTAAGCCAACAATAATCATGCCCAGGTGAAGCAGGGTAGTATGGAAACTGGTGATGGTTGTCTCCTGTCCGCCGTGTTGCGTGGCGCTGGAGGTGAAAACGCTGCCCACTTTTCCGACCAGGGCATTCTGCGCCCAAAGGGTCCCGGTCTGGTCGAGGAAGTTACGCATCTGGGCGCACATATTACCGAAACGGGTCGGCGCGCCGAAGATAATGGCGTCGGCGTCGGCCAGGTCGTCGACTTTAGCGACAGGGATATGGACGAAGGCTGCGCGCGCTTGCTTGGCCCCGGATTCTTCCAGCACCTCCTCCGGGACCAGTTCCGGGACTTGAAGTATCTCTACTTCCGCTCCATCTACTTCGCGGGCGCCTTCGGCTACAGCCTCAGCCATCCGGTAGATGTGGCCGTACATGCTGTAGAAAACTATCTTTATCTTCATTACCGAAATTCTCCCTCCTTCATTCCTGATAGCTTAATATCAAAAGTGAGTTCCTTCTCGTCACTTAAATTGTACGATCGCCATTGCGAGCGTAGCGAAGCAATCCGTTTCTCGGGGTAGCGGATTGCTTCGGGCTTCGCCCTCGCAATGACAGTTTTGGTGGCTCTCTATTAAACGAAGGATTAAGTGTTACAGCGTACTAATAGCTCAACACTAACCCCACACCCGGATTCTTCGTCGCTTCGCTCCTCAAAATGACATTTGATATAAGACTATTCCTAAGGCTGTTTAGAGATAACCATCAGTGATGATAGACCGGTTGTTTAGCCGCCGTCAGTCTGGGGAAAAGCAACCTCGGTATAGAGGAACTCCACTCTCTGTTTATGGCTGAGTTCCTGCCCGGCCAGGTCTTCAAGCAGTCTTTTCACTTCCCCGGCGGGATGGATTGCCGCCAGGTTGAGGTAGAACTCATGGGACATTTTTTCACGGTTGGCTGCCAGCAGAAAGACGTCCCTTAACGGCATATTGGGAGTTGCTTCTGCTCCGTCAAAGTGTTCCGCAATCCTGTAATCGATGACCCCCTGCCTGCTCAGCGCCCCCTCCTTGAACTCACCCCGCCGGTAGCGTTCCAGCATCTCCTGATGCCTCCGCTCCTGTCGGACCATCTCCTGGAAAGCATCCCTGGCTGCTGGTTCCTTCACTCTATGGCTCAGGTCAGTATATAGGTTCTGCGACTCGATTTCTTTCCGGACGGCCTTTTCCAGGACCTCATCCAGTGTCAGATGACTTACCATTTATCCTTTCTCCTTTTCCCGGTAAGATAGCGGAACCGGTGCTGGAATAGCGGATAGCGCTCTCGTTGCACTGTCAGCAAATATGTGCCAGCCTTCTCTTCTCCTGTCAGCAGGCAGGGCAGACAAGATCGCAGTAAATATGTGGTTATCAATTACCTTTCCACGAGGTTATGGTTTATCTCCCAGTCTTAAGTACCGGCGGTTGCCCCCGGCGCTTTCACCATCAAGACCGGTACCGGGCTGGCGCGGAAGACCTTGTCGGCAACGCTGCCGTAAGCCCACCGGCTGATGCCAGACCTGCCGTGACTGGCCATAACGATGAGGTCGCAGTCTTCGTTTTCGGCGTAGGCGGCTATTTCCTCTGCCGGCTGTCCCAGCAGCACCCTGGTACGTACCTTAATCCCCTTATCCTGCAGTTTCCTGGCCAGCTTATTGAGATATTTGTTAGCCTGCTCCTGTTTTTTGCCGATGGAGAGGGGTAGTTTGGTAATTGGTTCAGGTTCAGGCAGGGATTCGAGTACGGTTTCAGGCGCGGATAACGGTGCCGGGTGGCGGGCGGAGCTGCGGATGACCGGTCTCTCGGCGCTCAGGCGTTCGGTTACGTTTAGGAGGATGACCTCTTCAGTGCTGCAACCTTTAGCCAGTGTTTCGACATGTGGAAGCACGCATTCGGCTAACTCGGAGCCGTCTACCGGGACTAAAATTCTCCTGTACATATTATTACCTCCATTTCCGCTTTTATCAGGCAGCGGTCATTTTTCCCTTTAGCTCCGAGAGTCGTCTCAGATGCATTTTTTCCTCGGCGATTATTCTGTTTAGCGTCGGGTGGGCTGGCGGTGGTACTATCTCTTTCATCTCGTACCTCCTTCCACAATTTATGTAGACAGGTTACCGTTCTATTATCCCTGTAACCAGAGGATCAGGTAGCATTTTTACCTTGCCTCCCTGACTCTCTTGAGTTCCTGGTAGCTTCTGATTACT
>JAUYMF010000050.1 GCA_030698765.1 Dehalococcoidales bacterium | reverse complement strand
GAACTGCCTGCATTGCGTCGGCATGGAGCAGGACCAGCTCACTCATGACCAGGCAGTTAAGATAGCCCGGGATATTATCGGGCTGTCACCACAGTGGGTGATTCTCGAAGGCGGCGAACCCCTGTTGCGCAATGACCTGCCGGACATCGGCTCAATGCTGAAACAAGAAGGGATTGACGTCATGGTGATAACCAACGGTAACGCCTTCAACCAAAAGAGGCTACAGGCATTGGCTTCCTTCTCACCCGAGGTGCTCTTTAGTATTGACGGAGCCAATGATACCACATACGAAACCACCAAGGTCGGAGGTAAATTTGACATCGCCAAGGAGTGGGCGGCACAGTGCGCGGCGCTGGGGATATTCTATGGGGTAACCACCGTTCTCTCTAAAAGGAACCTGGGGCAAATCAAGGAACTGATTCAATTAACGGAGAGTCTCGGAGGCAAAAGACTTATCTTTCTACCCCTAAAACCATTCGGCGCCGAAGAGGCTGACAGAAGATATTATCAGCAATATGCCCTCAGCCCGGAGGAACAGGAGACGGCCGTCAAAGAAATATACGGTTACCAAAGTAGCCTGGATATTTTCTACGACGAGCCCTTCCTGTGGAATCTCTCCTCCAAGCACGGTTTCTCCCTCAGAAATACGAACAGTGGTATTACCATACCGGAAGTAAAGGGATGTGCCGCTGCCTATTCACTATACATTCAGACCAGCGGTAGTGTCCGACCCTGTATGTTCTCTCCGGAAGAACTCACCTTCGGCAATGCTGCCGAAGAACCCCTGGAGGATATCTGGCGGAGAATGCAGCAAAGCGGGGTAATCACCGGGTGGACGGACCAGAATGCCCGGAAGGGAGCCTGCGGTAAGTGCCCCCAGTTTGAATCTTGTCGCGGCTGTCTGGCGCGCACTTTAAGGCTGCGGGGAGACACACTGGAGACGGACATCAGTTGTCCCCTGGCCGCCTAAGCACCGGCTCAGAAAAATTGGGTGAGCGGGAATTTGCTTTTTCGGCTGAGTTCCTTTATACTGTCGGCTGTGTAAAATTAAAAAGTAGTCCGGAGGTGTCTGAGCTATTTCAGACATAAGCGGAAGCAAGTTGGTGAAAATCCAACGCAGTACCGCCTGCTGTAACTCGTTTGAGCGAGAAGTCAGAACGCCGTGCTCCGGGTATCCTTAACCTCCGCGGGGGAAGGGGGTGATAATATGCTCCCAAAGACGTGAGAACCCGTTGTCCCAGCGGACTTGGGGTTTAGTTTTGTTTATGGAAAGTTTGACAATACTTTTTGCCGCCCTGTTTATTGACCTGGTACTGGGTGAGTTGCCCCGCTTTATTCACCCCGTGGTCGGGATAGGTAAACTGGCCTCATTCCTGGAGAAACGCAGCGTCGGTGACTCCCATGCCATTCAGTTCGGCTACGGAATGGCGATTACTCTCTTTCTTATCGGGCTGTTCGGTGCTTCGACGTATTTGGTCCTCTCTTATTTAAAGGACTTTAACCCGGTGCTGTACGTGCTGACTGGGGCGGTGCTGCTCAAGTCGGCCTTTTCCTTGAGAGCACTGCGGCAGGCAGCCCTCAGGGTGAAAAAACTGCTGCTGAGTGAAAACCTGGATGTCGCCCGCTACGAGCTACGCGCCCTGGTTAGCCGTGACACCCAGGCTTTGCCCCAGCCACTATTAATCTCGGCCACCATCGAGTCAGTCGCCGAGAATACCTGTGATAGCTTTGTTGCCCCCCTCTTTTACTTTTTGCTCTTTGGTGTTCCCGGCGCCGTTGCCTACCGTGTCGTCAACACCCTGGACGCTATCATCGGCTATCACGGGAAATACGAATATTCAGGCAAGTTTGCCGCTAAGCTGGATGATGTGCTTAATTTTACACCCGCCAGACTAACCGCCCTGCTCCTGGTATCAGCCAGTTTTTTATCGCGCCGGAATGCTCGAGCTTCGTGGCAGGTTGCTTTCCGGGAGCATACCAGAACGGAAAGCCCCAACGCCGGCTGGACAATGGCCGCGATGGCGGGAGCACTCAACGTACAACTGGAAAAGGTGGGACACTATAGGCTAGGTAATGCCGACACCCCGCTAGTCACGAGCACTATCGATGCTGCGTTACGGCTGATGCAGATAGCGGCATTAATCTGGGTAACAGTATGCTTGATAACCGGAGGAGTTCGCTTTGCCATTACGTCCTCGACCTGAAGTAGAGAACCTGCAACCCGGTTTCCATGGCGGGCTGAACCAGGCGGAGCTCAAGGCGGCGGGGCTGTCTCCGGAAACGGTGCTCGATTTCAGCGTCTGCGCTAACCCCTTTGCCCCACCGGCGGAGGTCAGAAAGATTCTCGCTACCGTACCTATCGACCGCTATCCCGATCCGGAGGCAACCGAATTCAGGGAGTACCTGGCAGTCAAACTGGGGGTGGCGCCGGAGAACATCATTGCCGGCAACGGAGCGGTAGAACTTATTCGTCTGACTGCTTTGACCTACTTCAGCCCGGGAGATTCAGTCCTGATTCTTGAGCCCACCTTTGGTGAATATAAAATCGCCAGTCAAATCGTCGGGGCCAGCCTAATCTACCAGTGGGGTCAGGAGAGCGACAACTTTACCCCGAGAATAGAGGAAACGGTCAGCCTTATCCGGCAGTGCCACCCGAAGGGGGTCTTTTTGTGCAATCCCAATAACCCCACCGGTCACTACCTCACAAGGGAGGAGATTGAGCGGATTTTAGACGCTTGCGGGGATGGGTTACTCATCCTGGACGAGGCTTATATTGCCTTCGTGGACCAAGGCTGGTCTGCTCTCGGCCTTATTCACCGGGGGAATGTAATTCTGCTACGCTCGATGACCAAGGACTACGCCTTAGCCGGGCTGCGTCTCGGTTATGCGGTAAGTAACGAGAGGATTATTAACGCCCTGCGGCGCGTTTGCCCGCCGTGGAATGTTAATGCCCTGGCGCAGAAGGCGGGAGTCCTGGTCCTCAAGGATAGCGGGCTCCTGGAACGGTGTCAGCAAGAGATTGGTAGGGCAAAAGACTTCCTGGTCGGCGAGCTTGGCCGCATCGGCTTCAGCTTAATTCCGTCACGCACGAATTTTTTCCTGGTTAAAGTAACCAGCGCCAAGGATTTCCGCAGCGCTT
>JAUYMF010000049.1 GCA_030698765.1 Dehalococcoidales bacterium | reverse complement strand
TTTACGGACACCTTCCCCTTCATGAAAGAGAGGCGGAGCCTCTCTTAGACACTCTATTTCTTCTTCACTTCCTCTTTCTGCCCTGGTTTCTGCTTGTCTTGCTTGGGTTTCTTAACACTTTTTCTGCCTTTGCTGCCCATTACTTCTCCTCCTTTATTCCCTTATATGGTCTATCCCCCAGGTTTGTCCTGACACAAGTCTGTAATTAAAACCTCTCCCTTTACTATAAGGAAGATTGAAAGTGATTTTGAAATCCAAGCCTTTTAATCCACCTGATCACCCTTTCTCTGGAGTATTCATAAGGAGGTAGATTTAGCGTACGGCTACCCCCAGATAGTACGGCCAGATGATGATGCCGAGCAGGATTTTCCACCAGACCAGGTTGGCATAGCCGATTGTGAACAGCCAGCCGATGAACCAGATAGCCCCACCTGATGCTCCTCCACTTTTCATCTTCTTTCCTCCGTCATTTTAGCCCCCTTCTTATTCTCCCTTCAGTCGGGAGTCTGAGGAGACTACTATTTAAATCCCCCTTGTCCCCTTTTGTCAAAAGGGATTCCATAATTAGTCCTGCCCGTGTCATTGCCAGACCATCCCGATTCACCGGGAGGCGGAGCAATCTGGATGGGGTGAATGAGGATTACCCCTCCACCACACGGATTGCTTCGTCACTACGTTCCTCGCAATGACACATGATACAAGCATCATCTAGACCCACCTCGTCTTTTTGCTGAAACTCTTGGCGGAGGTGGTGGCGGGCAGTTTTTCGTCCACCAGTAATGACTCCACCAGTGCCCAGAAGTTCTCTCTATCGGCGGTGGTGACCACTGCCTGCTCGTGGGCTTCGGAGAGCGCCACCGGGTAGCCCTGCCCCCGCCGGCACTGGTCTAAGACCAGGCAATGTGTCAGATTAAGCAAACTTTCATCCCGGGCCACCCATTCCGGAATCTCCACGCGGGCGATCTCATCATCCAGTCTCAGGTAGAAGAAGTAAATCTGGTGCTCCCCGTAGCGCTTCCGGACTACGGATGACCGGCTGATAAAGAGCGCCGACCTTTCACCCCGGTCTAAAATACCGGCGAAAAGCTCCCGGTCACGGACACCAGATACGGCGTCACACTCCCTGGACTGGCAGGTCGGGCAGCACCTGTCACTATCAACAATACCCTGCGGGCAGAGCGCCACCCGCAGGGTATTGACCACGTCGTTGCTGCGGGGGTAGCTGATGTAGCTGGCCAAGGCCAGTTGTTTCTTCCGGCTAATACTCCGCATCTCGTTGAAGCAGCTTAAAAGACCTTTGTCCAGCAATGCCTCACTGACAAACTCCGGGTAAGCCTCCAGTCCCCACAGAATCAGCGTGCCGTCGAGCAGTGCCAGTGTCGTACTATTTGGCGGCAGTTCCGCCGCCATCTCCGTTAGCCGGCGGCACTCGTCAACGCCGCGCTTGATGCCCAGCAGCGCGCCTTCTACCGGCTGCTCGCGTCCCCTGGCCCCAGCCGGCCGGATAACCAGGTCTTCATCCCCCGCGTAGAGGCGGGGATGGCTCTCCAGGACTGCGCCGGGGCTGGCGCCGTAATGGAGGGCGACACTGCCGATGTTTATCAGGTAGCAGCGGATCGACTGGTTGCGGTCAACGTCGATGTGAGAGCCATCGCTGGCGATGACGGTGAACTCGTCGGGCAGGGGTGTCGCCGGGTAGCGCCTTGCCAGCCCGTCGACCAGCCCCGCCACCAGCCAGGTGGTCTTGCTGTCAGTGATTTTCTTTTTCAGGCCATCGAGGTCAAGGGCGTCATTACCGGCCGTGTCCAGAGCCTGCTGAAGGTGTCGCCGCTTTTCCTCACTGTCAGACTTGAGCCGGCTGACCATCTCTCCTACCTGCGAAACTACCCTGGTCAAGTCTAAAGACATTTCCTTCCTCTAATAGTGTTTAATAACCACCAATCTATCCGGAGAGTCACGTCATTGCGAGCGTAGCGAAGCAATCCGTTTCTCCGGTTCACGGATTGCTTCGGGCTTCGCCCTCGCAATGACAAGCCGTTGTTCACACTCACTCCTCTACCTCGTTGATTCTTCAATCCATTGCAGATAATCGGGGTTACCCTTCTCTATGGGCAAAGCAATAACACAGGGGACCTGGTAAGAGTGCAGCTCTTTCACCCTCTCGATAACCTCGTCGACCAGCGTGGCTTTGGTCTTGACCAGCATCGCCGCCTCGGTTTCTTCCTCAATCTTCCCCTGCCACCGGTAAATTGACTGTATCGGGTGGATATTGACACAGGCAGCCAGTTTTTCCTCAACCAGCATCCTGCCTATTTTCCGGGCTTCGCTTTCGTCTCTGGCGGTTATCTGGATGTCATAGCACTGCATTTGCTTAGAGTATAATCCATCGAAATGGTGAACTCAAGCGATGCTTCTGTTTGAGCGCTGCGGTTTTATCGTTGCGGTCTGGTGAACCCTACCCCTCAGCAAGGTGCTGAAAAACCCGTCGCGTTTCAGTTCCCCCTTTGGAAAAGGAGGATTAAGGGGGATTTTGACGCCTGAAATCCCTCTATTTCTCCTTTATAAAAGGGAAGAAAAACTCTGAGTAACTCTGATGATGCCATGCCGGAGCACCGGAAAGACGGGTGTGCTACAATGGAGCGAGGTATTTTTATGCTGCCGGTGCTGCTCAGTGTCGTCGTCATTTCACTCTCCGGGGTAATGATACCCGGGCCGATGTTTGCCGTTACGGTGGCCAAAAGCTACCGCTCGCCCCTGACCGGAGT
>JAUYMF010000048.1 GCA_030698765.1 Dehalococcoidales bacterium | reverse complement strand
TCATCTCACTCAACTGGATTCCGTGTCAAGCACGGAATGGTTCACTCGGTCGGCGATATTTTCATCCTTTGTGGTGGCAATTGAAAAGTGACATGGAAAGTTCTACCTTCTATCATACGCGGCTCACCAGGAAAACCGGGTGTTCTCAGCCTCGAATAGAGAAACTGCCTCTTGATGTGTTACAATCCGGGGTGGCATGAACTATTCGAAAAGCCTGCTTCTTTACCAGGACGAACCGGCCTATGGACTATTGCTGAAGCTCATCGTCGCAGGGATGCCGGTAGCCTTGCTGGGCGCCAGCCTCTACCTCTTCTCCACGGGTGAAAATGAGGGAGGTTTGGCGTTGCTGCTTGAGGCTTTTCTCCTCGTTTTCATCTTCTGGGTCGTATTCCCGCGTAAATACCAGATATATGAAGACCACGTGCGTATCGTGCTGGGTGGCCCATTTTCAATCAAAGTCGGGTTTGACAGAATAAAGACGATAGAGGTCACCAGGCTGCCAACTCTCAGCGTTAATTTTGTCACCAGGCTGGCGCTGACTCACGTGGTGATCGTCAAAAAGAGGGGGCTGAGTATTGCCATCACACCGGGGGACAACGATTTGTTTGTTGAAAACGCCCGCCGGGCTATGGATAACTGGCTTAAGACAGGTTCCGGGCAAAGCTCAGGTGGGAAAATAAGCCGATAGCGCAGGGGGCATCGGCTTGCAACCCTGTCGAATCATTACTAAGAGAGTTGCCTTATGGCCAGAATCCCTCTCTCTTCCAGTTCCTGCCTAACGTCATCCAGCCCGAGTTTTTCCAGCGTCCCCGCGGTTGGGATACCCTCTTTGTCCCAGCCGCTTACCCTGTAGTACGTGTCGAGATACTTATCGAAGACATCCCGGTCTAATCGGCGGCGGGGTGGCGCCGGGTCCCTTTCGAAGAATATCTTCGGGGGAATGTCGTCCTGCCGGGTCAGTCCCAGTCTGACATTAAAGGCTCGGGCCATATTCACTATCCTCCTGGCGATAACCGTCAGCTCATCTTCATCGATATCCATTCCGGTAGCGGTGGCGATCAGCTCCGTCAGCAGGGCGCGGGTATTTGCCGAGGCAATGGCGCCGTTGGTGCGGTGGCAAATCCCGATGCTGTCAGTAATGGAATAGTGCTGGTGGTCATAAGATATCATTGCGCAGAACGACTCAGGGTCGCTGTCAAAATCACTGCCATCCCGGTTGTATTCGCGGAGGAAGACCTCTTCATACTCTTTAGGGTAGAAAAAGTGGCCTTTCTTAATAAAGGCTTCCCGCTCCTCCATCTCTCTGGGATTGATGTACCAGCCGTCACCCTGATAGGCTGCTGCCGCTTCCTTGCTCCCCTCACGAAATCCCCGCCAGGGCCTTTTCAGTATGCGCTGTATCTCGCCGCTTCTCTGTCCTCCCCAGTCCTTGGTACCGATGGTAAGCTGTAATGCCGCCGGTGTCGCGTAGGCGGCGGTGGAGGTGAGACGCATTTCCCTTCCTTTAACCACAAAGACGCGCTCTTCAGCGCCCCGGCCTATCTGACGGGCAGCCCGCATAATACCGTTAGCCAGCACATCGCCAATGCCTTCCCGCTTCACTATTTTTTCCATCAGGGCGGAGAAGACCTCGGGGTTGCCGAATTCAAGATGCAGGCCATCGGTATCTTCCCTGGTCAGGATTCCCCTCTCATAAAGGTCAATGGCAAAGGCTACCGCCAGCGGGAAAGCCTGAATATCCAGCCCCCATTCCTCAATCATGCTGTAGCAATCCAGAGCCCAGTCATAATCCAGGTACTTGGCGTAAACCATGAAGGTGAGCATTGAGGTGCATTTCATGACGCTGGTCCTGCCGTGATGATTGAAGGCGTTGAGGCACTGCATACCGCAGTTATAGCAGCCCATTACTGCCCTGCCGCCTTTTCTCTTAATCAGGTCATTTAAGCTGGCATCGACTTTAGTGAGTCCCCTTTTCAGCTCCGAATCCGGCGGTAGCTGCATCCAGTCTTCCTCATTGTAGTAACCGTACCAGACATCATGAGTTTCGCTCCGATTGATGCGGGACACACCCTGGCTCCTCTGACTGGATAATCTCTCCTGCGTCCTGTCCAGAATACGCTGGCTGAGCTGGTTGAAGGCGATCGGATTAGCCAGACTGACATCGCCGGTACCATAGACGGCGATTGCCTTCAGTTTTTTGTCTCCCCAGATAGCTCCCGGCCCACCCATGGCGGCGCTGCTGCCGGTACCTCCCATAATGGCAGCCTGAAAAAGTATATTTTCACCGGCCTGCCCGATGCAGGCAATCTCGATGCCCTCGTTCTCCAGGTCTTCCCGGATAATTCTTCTGGTTTCAAAGGTGCCCTGCCCCCAGAGATGGCTGGCGTCACGTATCTCCACCCGGTCGTCATTTATCCAGAGATAAACCGGGGTGGGTGATTTGCCGCTGATGATGATATTATCATAGCCGGCGTGCTTCAGTTCCGGAGCAAAATAGCCCCCCATAGCGCTGTGGTGATAGTACCCGCTTACCGGGGAGACAAAGCTGAAAATGCACCGGTTAGCGGCGGGCAATGAAGTGCCCACGAGCAGCCCCGGGCTGATGACCATGACACTTTCCGCGGAGAGGGGTTCTGTCTCGGGAGGGACCCTGTCCCATAACAGCTTCAGTCCGAAACCCTTTCCCCCGAGGTAGGCTCTGACCAGTCTGGGGTCTCCGGCTACTTTCCGGACCGTCCCGCCGGTCAGGTCAACTTCCAGGTTTGTTCCCGTCCAACCGTACTGCATTTCCTTCTCTCCCCAAAATATAACTAGCGGCCACAAAATGCCACTGGACTAACTATACTAATATTTTACTCTCTTACTCCCGTCACATCAAATTCTCCGGGACTCGGGGAGTGTCCAGCCCTCAGTCCCGGATAGAAAGAGAAGGGGAAAGAGCCAGTCGGCTCTTTCCCCCATCTTGCTAATTCTTTGTGTTCAGGCCCTCAGTAGCCCATCGCCTTCTTCATTTCCTGGTCCATCCAGATATACTTCATGAACCCGAACTGGCTGGTAGCGCCGAACATGCTTTCACCACTGTACCCCTTTACCCACGGCCACCACACTGTGTAGACACGCCCCTGTGGTAAGGGCAGGTAAAAGGCCTGCTCAATGGCGTGAGCGAAGATCTTGCCGAACTCCGCGTATGCCTTCTCATCATCAATCATGAAGTATTTGGCGAACTCGGCGATCATATTGGTCATCAACGGGTCGTCGACATAGGCGACATTGCTCTGGTGCCCTACCCGCCACTCGTGCTGAGAGTACGGAGCCGCCATGGCGGTCCAGATGGCTTCCGGGTGAGACCGGGCTATGCTGATAGAGTTGAAAACTCCGCGCTCTTTCACGGCCAGTTGCAGGTCTACGCCAATTTTGGCTAGGTAGAACTGCACTATGGAAGCGTAGTCGACATTCTCTGCCTCGAGAATCAGCTCCGCACTGAACCCGTTGGGGTAGCCGGCCTCAGCCAGTAACTGTTTTGCCTTGTCGGTGTTGTACTGGAAAAGCTCCTGGGCGGATGGTGGCAGCTCCTCGAAGGGGATGAACGCGCCGAGGCTTTTCCACATCGGGTCAGGCGTGTCTATCGGGTACTGGTACCAGTCACCCTCACCGCCAAAGAAATCATTGACTATCGCCTGCCGGTCAAGCGCCAGCCACATCGCTTGCCTGACCCTGACATCATGCCAGGGCAGCTCCGGCTTGTCCAGACGGAAGGCAATCATCGGGATACGCTCAGGGGCGCCGTTGGATTTCAACGCAGGATTAGATTGCACCAAACTCATCGCATCTTCCCTGGTCAGACCCGGGGAGGCGCCTCTTGAGCTTCTATCGCCGAGATGGTCAATCTTGCCGGTACGCAGCGCCGCCATGCGGGTGGATCGGTCGGTGATGAAGAGGGTCTTGATACTATCGAAGTAGGGTAGTTGCTGTCCCTTCCCCGGGCCAACGGGGTCTGTCTGCCAGTAGTTGGGGTTCCTGACGAAGGTAGCAGAACTGGTAGGAACATAGTCCTTGGGCATGAATGCTCCCGTGCCCACCCAGTTCATGAAGTCACCCAGGTCGTACTTGCCGATTAGTTCGCGGGGAATCATGTCCTGAGACTGTGCCGTCCATTTGAACATGCCGCCAAAGGCCGCCGGGTTGCCTTTAAGCTCAATCGTATACTTGTCGGTGGCTTTTATCGATGTCGGCCATTCTTCCGGGGTCAGCCTGTTCAGGGCGTAAGCATTGGGCAGTGGGTTGTCCGGGTCCATGTTGTAAGCCCACAGGTAGGAAGCCTCGGCGTCATAGGCATCGGCTTCCCGTCCGCCCACCAGCCGGCTGGCCGCGCTGTCCGGGTTGAGCCCCCAGTGCATCCCCTTTCGGATGTGGTAGATAACGGTATCATTGCCGATCAGTTCCCAGCTCTCGGCAAACGCCCCGGTCATGTGCAGGGGAGAGACAATGATGGTCACTCCTTCCACTTCTCCGGTGCCATAACCGCCCGCTTTCCCCTTGCTCCAGTCCGCGTCCATCATCGGGTCGCCGATGTGAGAGGTCATGGTACTGCTCCGTCCCCGCCCCACGAACGGGTGCATGCGGAGCTGCTCCGGCAGTACCAGTGTAAACGTTCCTCCGTGATTGGGCACGTCTGATGTCGTTGGTGTGGTGGGAGTTGTTGGGGTTGTCGGTGTTGTCGGAGTCGTCGGCGTAGTCGGCGTGGTTGGTGTTGTCGGTGTGGTTGGCGTGGTTGGTGGCGCCGGCGCCGCCGGTCCGCAGGCGGCCAGCACCATGGACAGTACCAACAGGCAACTCACTACCAGCCAGATACTTCTCCTTTTCATACTATTGTCCTCCTTGTTATTGGGGGTCCTTTGTTTTACTATTCATCCTGATGACTGTATAATTAGTCGGCCTGAATATATCTGGATAGCTGACCTCGCTACTAAGCCCGTTTACCCCCAGGGCTCCGGTTACGGGAGGAGTGTGGCTTGGTATTTAAGCTGGTAGAGTTGCCTGTTCTCCAGCACCCCGGTTTCCCCTAGCGAGGCCAGCTATCGTTTTAATTACCTGGTTTTCATACCACCCTCCCCGATAAGTCAGTTAATTCTAAACAGGTGACAGAGAGGGAACCTGTTATTGTATTAAAGTATGCACTCCTTTTGATATATGACGGAAAAGTGTAACTGGAGCTTGAATAGTAATCAAAAGGGTCATAAAATCAGGAATGCGTTATTATAAATGAGCTGCTTCCGAATGTCAACCCTATTTATTGCTTATTTGACAAATTAAGCGAAACAGTGTATCATCTAAGCGAAATGTATACTATTGATGAAACAGATGAGCAATTAATCAAACTACTGGAGCAGGATGCTTGGCAGACCAGTGAGGCGCTGGCCAGTCCGCTTAATGTTAGCTCGGCCACTATCCGGCGCCGGTTGAAGCGGCTGGTGCAGAACGGAATTTTACGTGCCGTGGCTGTGCATGTTGACACGACAGACACGCGGGTAGAGGCTATGGTAGCCTTGAATGTAACTCACGGCAGCCTGGATAGTGTTATCCAGGCGCTTGCCCGCCATCCGGAAGCCAAGTGGGTAGCCAGCACTACCGGGCGTTTCGATGTGCTTACGTTGTTCGAATTTAACTCGACTGAGGAGCTTTTTCAGTACGTGCGGAACACGTTGATACTGATAGATGGAATAAAAGACAGTGAGACATTTGTCTGTCTGCACGTGGGAAAAGGGAAGCATATTTTGAGTATAGCCTGAATATCTTTTTCAGATTCAGGACTGGGATCTATTCGCTTTCCCGAGCGGTTGAGTTGGCCGGTCCCGGCTGTTAGCACTGCTGTCCCGCTATTAGTCCCCGAGATTTTATGATTTTGTAATCTATTCCCCGCCGATTTTATGACTTTTAAATTGTCTGCCTTCTACAATTAAAGATTAAGTAAGTAGTATTGCTGGCGAAATCGTCATGGTTGGTTCACAGGTGAAACGGCAGGAGGTTCGATAGTGAAAAAGGTAGAAAGACTGCTCGTTACGTTATTTGTGATATTGGTGCTGTCAGTGGTAGCCTGTACTCCCACT
>JAUYMF010000047.1 GCA_030698765.1 Dehalococcoidales bacterium | reverse complement strand
AAAAGGCAAAGAGATTGCTCGCCGAATCGAAGTACGGCCCGAACCCCCGGGATTTGCCGCGCATCACCCTCACCGTACCCGGTTCACTGGGAGCGATTGTCGGCTTCGACCTCCAGGCTATACTGGCGACATGGCGTGATGAACTGGGTATCAATGTCGAGATACGCCAGATGGAATTTGCTACCTTTCTCACCCAGCTCAATGCTCATCGTCTGCAGATGTACGCCCTGGCATGGATAGCCGACTACCCTGACCCGCAGAACTTCCTGGACCTGCTCTTCCATAGTCAGAGTCTGAATAACGAGACCGGATACATCAATCCCGAAGTTGACCGTCTGCTCGAAGCGGCACGGGCGGAGCGCGACGAACAGGCACGTTTCAGCCTGTACCAGCAGGCCGAGCAAATCATCGCCGCCGATGTCCCGGTAATACCCCTGTGGCACAGCGGAGAAGGGTACGTGCTCATCAAGCCTTTCCTGAAGGACTACCGGCTGCTACCCCTTATAGTGCCGAAATACCGTTATGCTTCAATCATGAGGTAGGCAAGAGTATGGCAAAGTATATCGTGCGCCGGTTACTGTGGACGCCCTTTCTGTTACTGATGGTGGGTTTTATCACCTATGTCCTGGGTTATTACGGGCCGGGTGACCCGGTGGAAGTGCTCCTTGACCAGTATCAGGATCCGGTGGTGGTAGAGCGAATCCGCGAACAGCGTGGGCTGGACAAGCCCGTTATCCTTCAATACGGCATTTATATCAAAAACGCTTTGGGGGGTGACCTGGGAGAGAGTTTCAAATATCGTGGACAGTCGGTCAGTGAACTTCTGGGCGGACGGATATGGGTTTCCGTTCAACTGGGACTGGCGGCGCTGATACTGGGATTTGTGCTCGGGATACCCCTGGGACTATTCGCGGCGGTCAAGCAGGGCCAGTGGCAGGACACCGCCGTTATCAGCGGAACTTTGCTTTTCTACTCCCTTCCTGTGTTCATTACCGCCCCGTTTCTGCTGCTGGTCTTCGTTCTGTGGCTGGGCATTCTCCCCAGCCAGGGCTGGGGGGGTCTCCTTGACCCGCGCATCATCATGCCCATGCTGATTCTCGGGATCCCCGGCGTTGCCGCCATCGCCCGCATGAGCCGCAACAGCATTGTCGAGGTACTGGCCCAGGACTATGTAAGGACAGCCCGGTCAAAGGGACTGCCTGAGTACCTGGTCTACTGGCGTCACGTTCTCCGCAACGCCATGATTCCGGTCTTCACCCTATTAGGTTTGAGCCTGGCAACACTGGTCACGGGGGCGTTTATCACCGAGACCCTTTTCGGTATTCCGGGTGTTGGCCGTCTGGCGATTGAATCCTTCTTTGCCAGAGACTACCCGGTTATTACCGCACTGACGCTGGTAATCGCCGGCGCCTATGTCATGGCTAACCTCCTGGTCGATATTTTTTATAAATTTCTTGACCCGCGCGTCAAGTACGATTGAGGAAAATGGAACAGCTAACAGAGCCAGCCAGAATATTACCGAGAAGCAGAAGTCTATGGGTCGACGCCGGGCGCCGTCTCTTGCACAACAAGAAGGGCATGACCTGTCTCATCATCATTCTATTGCTTTACGGCGCGGGAATATTTGCTCCCCTGGTAGCCCCCTACCATTACGACCAGCAGAACTGGGACCAGACCCTGCAATCTCCGAGTCCTGAACATCCTCTCGGCACCGACAGGCTGGGACGGGATATGTTCAGCAGAATTGTCTACGGTATCCGCACCACGGTCATCGTTACCGTAGCCGCTATGTTAGCCGGAGGTTTACTGCTGGGCATAGCCCTGGGGCTTGTCTCGGGCTATTTCGGCAGGTGGGCTGACAGCGCTATCATGCGCACCGGCGAGGTCTTCCTCGCCTTTCCCGATATTCTGCTGGTTATACTCATCGCGGCAACGCTAAAACCCAGGGTGCTGGACTTCGTGCGGGCTATCGAAGATTCAACGGATATCGGAGGCATTGTACAATCGGGTGTGGTCGATTACCTCGTCGTCTTCGGCGCTCTGGCTATTGTGAGCTGGGTAGGTATGGCCAGGGTAGTCCGGGGCCAGGTGCTCAGCATTAAGCAGAATCAATATATTCTGGCCGCCAGGGCGCTGGGAGCTTCGCATCTGAGAATTATAGCCCGCCACATCTTTCCCAATCTCCTGCCACCGATAGTGGTCATGGTCTCCATCGGCATGGGCAGCATTGCCGGCGCCGAGGTGGCGCTAAGCTGGCTGGGGCTGGGAGTCCAGCCGCCGGTGCCCAGTCTGGGATTGATGATCTTCGAAAACGGGAGTATTGCCATACTCCGCTCTACCCCTTACCTCATTTTCTTTCCGGTTATTACCGTGGCCATTATCATCTTCGCCTTTAATCTCCTGGGCGACGCCTTGAATGACGCGTTGAACCCCAAAGCCAGATAACGCTCTTTTTCTCCTGTCTTCTGGACATTCTGCTAACACAGGTTTGGGTAACCCCCGGCTGCGCTGTTCAGCTATGGAATCAGAATGGCAATACGTACAATAGTGTCAGAAAGAGGGAGGGGCGCATTGATAATACGCCCCTCCCTACCCTTTTGTCAGGATTCTAACGATATTGTTCAGAATCGTCATCCCTTCACCTCCCGGGGAACCGTATTACCCCCGAGAGGCCTCCAAGATACCACACTACCTGAAACGTTATCATTATCACCGGACTCATATGGGACTTAGAATGATGACGCCACCCGGAAAAGATGAGTGTCAGATTCTACGGATAACCGGGCGGGGCTGTTTACATTTAACGCTGGCGCTCATATAATCGTATTAAGAGCATACGGACAAAGAAACTTTTTTTTCCGGGGCTACGGAGCAACCCCTTCAGGTCGAACCAATCGCAGATACATCGAGTTGAAGCGGTAGGAGGTCGTCTACTTGGGAATACAGCCTTCCTACACTGGAGAGCCTGAGAGCCTGGCTCTCCCCAAACGCATCGGTAGATTGGAAGAACTTGCCAATAACCTGTGGTGGAGCTGGCATGAAGACGGGCGGCAGGTCTTCCGTTCCCTTGATTATGCGCAGTGGCGCGCCAGCAACCATAATCCGGTTAAACAACTGCGCGAGATGAGTCCGGAGAAACTGAATTCAACAGCAAAAGACCCGGCATTTTTGGAGCTTTACGACTCAGTAATCCGGCAATTTGATATAGACATGCGGGGGGAGCATGCCTGGTTTAACTGGACTTACCCTGAAAAACAGGATATGTCTACCGCCTATTTTTCGGCGGAGTTTGCTATTCACGGCTCTCTTCCCATCTACGCGGGCGGTCTGGGCGTCCTGGCTGGAGACATCTGTAAAGAGGCGTCTGACCTCGGGGTCCCGCTGGTGGCCATTGGCTTCATGTACCCTCAGGGCTACTTTCGACAGAGGGTCTCCGCCGATGGCTGGCAGCAGGAAGTTTACGCCCAGCTAAATTTCAACGAAGCGCCGATTTCTTCCTGTCCCTGGCCGCAAGGGTGTGGGCCTTTTGTGTCTTTACAACTGGGTAACCGACTACTGCAGCTCTCCGTATGGCAGGTACGTGTAGGCCGGGTGAACATGTACCTGCTGGACACCGATATAACAGAAAATGAGCCGCAGGACCGTGTACTATCCGCGCGTTTGTACACCGCCGACCCGGAAGAGCGAATGCGCCAGTTGATTGTCCTGGGAACAGGTGGAGTCCGGGTTTTACGGTTGCTCGGCATAAACCCATCAGTCTGGCATGCCAATGAGGACCACACCGCCTTTATGATGCTGGAGCGTCTCAGGGAAGAGATGGAAAAGAGGGCTTCTTTTCAGGATGCGATCGAGAAAGTACGTGCCAGCACTATCTTCACCACCCATACCCCTATTCCGTCAGGTCACAATATATTCCCGGTTCAGCTTATGGACCGGTACTCGGCTAACTTCTGGGGTTCTCTGGGTATTGGCCGGGATGCTTTCCTCAAGCTCGGTCAATATGATGGCCTCGAACCCGGGAAATTCAGTATGACGGCTTTCGCCCTCCGCCTGGCCGGTCAGGCCAACGCCGTTAGTAGACTTCACGGTCAGGTGACGCGCAAAATGTGGCACGTTCTCTGGCCGGAGCGTGGGGAAGAAAAGACGCCCATAATACACATAACCAACGGCGTCCACTTGCCTACCTGGCAAGCGCCGGAGATTAAAAACCTTTGCGGGGAGTACCTGGGAGAAGCATTTCTGGACAAACAGGATGACGCGGAATTATGGAAATGCGTTTCTGATATTCCGGATGACAGGTTCTGGGAAGTGCGGCAGCTTTTGAAAACGAGGCTGATACGGGGAATCCAGGACCGCGCCCAGCAACGCTGGGTAGAAGAGTCAGTCCCTGCAGAACAGGTACCGGCGATGGGAACAATGCTTGACCCTTATGCTCTGACAATCATCTTCGCCCGCCGGTTTGCGGAATATAAGCGTCCCCATCTGATACTGCATGATATCGACCGTCTCAAGAAAATAATCACTGACCCGTTGCGGCCGGTGCAGATAATTTTCGCCGGTAAGTCTCACCCGGCGGATATCGCCTCCAAGGAGCTACTCAAAGGGGTCTATCATGTAGCGATGGACCGTGGCTTTCAGGGCAGGATTGCCTTTGTAGAAGACTATGATATGCAACTTGCCCGTGACCTGGTGCGGGGGGGTGATATCTGGTTAAACAACCCCCGGCGGCTCCAGGAGGCTTGCGGAACCAGTGGCATCAAAGCTTCCATGAACGGGGTAATCAACCTCAGTGTGCGTGATGGGTGGTGGGCTGAGGGCTATAACGGGACTAACGGCTGGGCGATAGAGGGATTTAAGGGAGGCGGTCCCTCCGAGGAGGACGGGTCTGACGCTGAAGCTTTATATCACTTGCTGGAAAACAAGATTATCCCCCTATACTATGAGCGTGACCGGCAGGGTGTGCCGCACCGCTGGATAGAGCTCTCCAAAGAAGCGATTAAATCAATCATCCCTCTTTTCAGCGCCTGCCGTATGATGAAAGACTACACTGAAAAGATGTACTGTCTTCCATCCCAACCACCCAATTCCGGACACGACGGATTTAAGGGGACCGGTAATAGCTGACAATAACCGCAGCGGCATGAGAGCAGGTCAAGTTGAGGTATGAGGAGGGAGAATATGGGTAGCCAGAACACGGAAAAGGAACAAATTATACGTGAATTGATAGAGTGCCAGCAACGGATTAATGAGCTGGAGGCTCTGGGAAGCCAGCAAAAAGAAACGATACTTGAAGCCAGGGCGATGTTTGAAAATCTATTTGAGTCCTCTCCAGAAGCCCTGATTGTTGTTGACCGGAGGGGATATATTACGCGCCTGAACATTCAGGCAGAGAGTCTATTCGGCTATACCCGGCAGGAGTTGATCGGCAAAGATCACGGTATCCTGGTGCCGGAACAGGTAAGAGAAAAACATGCCGCTGCCCTGAAGACGTATATGGAGCAACCGCGTATCCGCGTCATGGGAATAGGACTGGAACTATGGGGTCGGAGGAAGGATGGTACCGAGTTTCCCGCGGATATTGACCTGGGACCACTTGAGATTGACAAGGAACTCTTTGTGCTCAGCATAGTCCGGGATGCGACCAAACGCAAAGGACTGGAAATTGACCTCCAGGAAAGTGAACAAAAGTACCGGGAACTGGCTGATTTGTTTCCCGAAGTTATCTTTGAGACTGACGTTCAGGGCACGCTCACTTATGCCAACCGGAAAGCCCTGGACTCCTTTAATATCAATCCGGAAGACATGAAGAAAGGGATTAGTATTTTTGACTATGTCACTTCCAAGTATCGAAGTGTTGCCAGACAAAGATTTTCCAGGGTTCTCCGGGAAGGAGACATCGGAACGGATGAATACGCATTACTAAAAAAAGACGGCACCACTTTCCCGGCTCTGGTGCACAGCGCATCAATTGCGCGGCATGGTATAACCCTGGGTGTACGGGGCATTGCTGTTGACATTACGGAGCGCAAGCAGGCAGAACTCGGGCTGGCGGAAAGCGAAAAACGGTTTCGGACAACTCTTGATGCCATGCTGGAAGGTTGTGTCATCATTGACTTCCACTGGCGCTATCTCTACGTCAACAAAGCGGCTGTCAGGATCGGCCACCGGACGAAGAAAGCAAGACTAGGTCACACTATGATGGAGGTTTTTCCGGGTATAGAAAAACAGGACACGTTTTCCCACCTCCAGAAATGTATGAAAGACCGCGTTCCAGACCATTATCAGACTGAATTCACTTTCCCGGAGGGAAATCGGATCTGGTTTGAAGTCCGGGCTGAGCCTGTTCCAGAAGGCATTTTGATACTATATGAGGACATCACTGAACGTAAAAAACTTGAGGAGGAGCTAAAAAGATACAGGCAGCGTCTTGAGCAAACGGTGGCAGAGCGTACCGCAGAGTTCGCCGAAGTCAATGAAAAATTAACGCGGCAAATGGAGGAACACAGAAAGGCAGAAGCAGGGCTGGTGCTCAGGGCGACCATCCTGGACAATGCCAGGGAGGCGATATTTCTCATCAATCCGGAGGGATATTTTGCCTACGCGAACGAGGCAGCCATAAAAACTTACGGCTACAGCCGCGACGAGTTTCTCAGTATGAACCTCAGTCAATTACTGAGAACCGAGGAGGCTCTGCTCATTCCCGGGCGCTTTAAAGAAGTGCTGAGAATGGGTCAGATGGAATTGGAGACAATCCATGTACGTAAAGACAGATCATTGATGCCGGTCCAGGTGCGGCACAACCTGATTAAGACACTTCACGGGCAGTTCATCGTCAGTGTTATGCGTGACATGACTGATGAGTTCAGGCTGCGATTACTGCTGGAGCAGGTGCCCGGTATAGTCTGGGTCACCGACAGCAAACTAACTTTGACGCTGTCAGCGGGTACGGCGCCGGAAATGTTAGGACTCAAGCCGGGTGAAGGGGCAGGTATGCCTCTCGCTGAATACCTGGAAAAGAACGACCTCGGGACAGAATTTCTGGCGGCACACCAACGCGCCCTGGCGGGAGCGTCCTCCAGCTTTGAAATTGAGAATAAGAAACTGGGCAAAACTTTCTATGGCTGGGCAGCGCCGCTCCTCGATGCTCAGGGAAAACTTGCGGGCACGATAAGCATCGCGGTAGACGCCGGCGAGTATCAGCCGGTATAATAATAGTTATTCCCGGTTCAACTCGGGTCTCCCTTCATCTCCTCTTTCTTTACATGAATTAAACTCTCGTTCAATGTCACGATACCAGGTTACCCGGTTTGACCCATTTTACGAAGATGCCGGCAATTCTCCACGGAGAAATACAGAACTTGTTTTATGAGGATATTGCCGGACGACAAAAGTCGCAGACAAATAAAGCGCAGCGAAGTATTATAAAGCTAATATTATTTTTTAAATGCTCTTAAATATCATATCTACGATTCTTCCGCCGGTTAGCGGAAGAACAGGAGGTTTTTACTTGTCTCTATCGCTTTTCAGGTCGCATAAGTTTACCTTTCTTTTCACCCTGTCCACCCTTTTAACCTTTGGTGCTTTTTTGCTAAATCCCGCCCCACAGACGGCACTAGCGGCGCCAAACGTTTTTTATGTCCATCCGGTCACGGGCAGCGACTCGAATCCGGGCACAATCGCAAGCCCGTTTCGTACTATCCAGGAGGCTCTCCAGATTGTACAACCCGGTGATACGATCAAACTGGCCGATGGGACATACAATGAGACCCTTAAGACAATCAGCGCCGGGACACCTGCAGCACAGATCATTATTGAGCCAGTCGATGGCAGTCACCCGATACTGGATGGCGGGGGTGGAAACATGGTCCTGCTCACGATCGGCCATTCTTACTACACAGTAAGAGGCATCGAATTCACCAACGCCAAGGTCGGTGTGAGAATCGAATATGCCACCGGTGTGATTTTCGAGAACAACTCAATCCACCACACCGGTAATGAAGGCATGAAGCTACACTTCCTGTCCAACGACAATATCATACGGAACAATAAAATCTGGACTACCGGGATCTACGGCAACGCTGAAGGCATCTACATCGGTACTGCTCCGGAACAGCGGTCACGTTATCTGGGTCAACCCGACGTCTGCATCAATAACATCATCTCCGGCAACGAAATATGGGATGTAGACGAGGGCATTGACATCAAGGAAGATTCCTCGTTCAACACCGTGGTCGGCAATATAGTCCATGAGGCTCGTGACACCAACTCCGGCGGCATCAACGTTCGCGGCGACTCCAACTATTTCTACAATAACCTTTCCTATAACGGCGCCGGGGCCGGGTTCCGTACCGGCGGTGACATCACTTATAGCCCTGAGTACGGTGACAACTACCATTACGGCCAGAACAACGTGTTACGGAACAATATTGCTCGCGACAACTCCGGATACGGGTACAAGTTTATGTACGGCCCCCAAGACGCCGACACATCCAATAACGGGTCGGGAAACGGGAAGGTTCTGTACTATTATGCTTCCGGGGTCACTCCATTCGTCACCGATAGCACTCAACCTGATATCACGCCGCCAGGGATCACCGGCATCTCGGCGGTTCCCGACGTTACATCAGCCGTAATTTCCTGGCAGACGGATGAAGCATCCGACTCCCTTATCGACTACGGGCTGTCGGTTAGCTATGGCTCAAACCTGTCCGAATCAGCTCTGGTAAGCGACCATAGCCTTACCCTGACGGAGCTTGAGCCGGCGACCACCTATCATTACCGCCTCACTTCCAGAGATGCGGCCGGCAATGCCGCCGTCACCGATAATCTTACCTTTACCACAGCCTCTATACCGGATGCCACGCCGCCCATTGTGCCCGCTGCACCGGTTATTACAGAACCTGCTCCAGCAGGCGGGGGAGGCTCCAGTGGCGGTGGAGGTAGGGCAGGAGGCAGTGGAAGTGGTGGTGGTGGCGGTGGTGGTAGTGCCTTTGTCCCGGCAATCTCTGTAGCTCTGGACGGACTAACCTCTCCATTTCCAATAGAAATAACGAGGGAATCCGGTGTTGTCCAGCAAAACGCTCATTTAACTGGCGCAGATGGAAGGATAACTTTGACTGTGGACAAAGGGAACAAGATGACAGACTCCGGCGGCAAGCCGGTGTCCACTCTTTCTCTCAGTGACATAGCTTCATTGCCGGCGCCACCGTCAGACAGTGTAATCATAGTCGCTTTGGACCTCGGTCCTGACGGTACCATTTTTGAGCCATTCGCCACGCTGGCAGTCAGAATCGAGGTTGAAGCCTTTCCGGAAGGGGACGAAACGGGCCAGTTATATATCGCCTTCTGGGACGACCAGCAGTGGCAACCACTGGAAACCATGGTAGACACTGCCACCGGCACTGTCTCAGCCAAGGTGACGCATTTTACGAACTTTGCAGTTATAGGGGTGAAGCCGGTAGAGGCTGTCCCCGCACCGGCTCAGGTAAACGCGCCCACACCCGCACCGCCAAGCCCATCCCCGGTAACTACACCCACGCCCGCTCCCACATCCGCGCTCGCGCCTGAACCTACACCTGCTCCCGCTCCCACGCCCGCGCTAACACCAGCCTTTTCAACCACACCCACGCCAACGCCAGCACCCACACCTGCGCCCACTCTGGCGCCGTCACCCGAAGCCCCGCCTACCAGCACTAACCGGGGGCTGGTATGGGGATTAATTGCAGCAGTCGTAGTCAAAGCGGCGACAGCATTCTACTTTGTTAGAAGAAAGAAGACAGCATAAGAGCCGTACCCGGATGAACGGGTGTTCGGCAAGAAAGAACTGATATCTTCCGCAATGATCTGAAAGGCCGCTTCCGGCCAAAAATTATCTACGGGAAAGCTGAGCGTCAGCTCACCTTTCCAATTACTTTTTATGCTGGATAAACCCTTATACCGGACTGGCGGCATCAAGATGTGACTTAAGCCTGCCCTGTTGTGCGTGGGCAATCCGGTCATAGATGGATCTCTTGAGGAATTTGAGGGCTTCTTCTTTGTCGTTATCCGTGACGAATCTCTCCAGATCCATCACCTCTTTCTCATCCAGGGGAACGGCGGCTTTTCTGATTTCCAGCATTTATACCTCCAGTTCAGGAGTTATCTCCTGGATGAGTCCGGTATATGTCTCTGTCAAGGTCTTCTTTTCCACCTTGCT
>JAUYMF010000046.1 GCA_030698765.1 Dehalococcoidales bacterium | reverse complement strand
ATTCGAACCAACGATATTATAGCCGCTGAGAGGTGTTAAGTTTCAAGTTAGGTTCTCACTTTTGGGAAGACCACGGAAAGGTTATCGAGAAGACTCTTTCTGAAAACAGACGGCGACGCCCGCGAATGGTTCTAGGTATCGTCCCCTTAAGTGGAGCTGAGGGGACTCGAACCCCTGACCCCCTCCGTGCAAAGGAGGTGCTCTCCCAGCTGAGCTACAGCCCCATGGCAAAAATATTATATCAGCAAAGAGTCCTGTTCACAATTGAAACAGCAAAGCATTGATATAACCGCTGTTTGGTACTGATGGTAGTAATTGAGCTTCAGAAGGCTTATACTTACCAGAGAGCCATTAGTGGCTCTCTGGGGAAACACATCCGAAATGACATTTAATTACATCATCATCCTGCTGGCCTGTGGCGCAGGCGTTGGTTTTCTTGGAGGTTTGCTGGGTGTGGGTGGTGCCTTCATGATGACGCCGGTACAATACCTGGTCTATATTCATATGGGGATCCCCACTGATACCGCAATCAAGCTGGCATTCGGTACCAATCTGATGGTGGTATTATCCACCACCCTCAGCGGCACATGGAGACACCACCGCCTGAAGGCGGTGCGCTGGAGAGCAGCGCTCACCATGGGCAGTTGCAGCCTGCTAGGTGCCCTCGCGGGAGCTACCATCGCCGTGCATCTCCCCGGAGCCGCATTAAAGTCAGCCTTTGGAATCGTGGTACTAGCCGGCGCAGCCAGTATGCTTATTGCCAGAACACCAAGGATTGAAAAAACCCCTGAGAACAATCCCTGGATATGGGCAGCCTGGGCATTACCCGTTGGCATCATCACCGGCCTCATTGGAATCGGTGGCGGCATCATGGTAATTCCGGTGATGACACTGGCCCTCAGGTTCAGGATGCATAATGCCATCGCTACATCCCTGGCGATGATGATATTAACCAGCATCGGCGGAGTCATCGGCTATATCACCAACGGTATCGGTACTGCGGACTTACCGCCGTATTCAATCGGATACGTTAATCTGCAATCCTGGTTGTTACTGGCGGTGCCCAGCATCGGCATGGTGCAGCTTGGAGCAATTACAGCCCATCGCATACCAGCCAGGCAATTGAAGTATCTATTTATTGCCTTAATGTTGTATGTAGGGTTTAAAATGATCGGGCTCTTCGACTGGCTGGGCTGGCCTCTGTAAAACCATTCAGACATTGAACAGAAAGTTGATGACATCTCCATCCCGGACTAAATAGTCCTTCCCCTCCAGGCGCAGAAGCCCTTTCTTACGCCCCTCAGCCAGGCTGCCACACTGTACCAGGTCTTCATAGCTGATGACCTCAGCCCTGATGAAACCCCTCTCTATATCGGAGTGAATTTTACCGGCGGCTTTAACCGCAGTGGTAGTACCGGGAATAGACCAGGCTTTAACCTCATCCGAGCCTACCGTAAAGAACGAGATTAGTCCGAGTAGCTCATAGGACAGCCTGATAACTCGCTCAAGCCCGGTTTCTTTCAATCCGTAGTCGGCGCGCAGAGCGTCAGCGGCGCTATCTTCCAGTTGTGCCAGTTCCATCTCCAGCTTACCGCAGATAGTAATCAGGCGGCACTGCGGCCGGGAATAGCGTGAGCCTAGCTCGGCGGTTAAAGATTCCGACTGTGACAACTGCTCCTCGCCGATATTCACCACTATCAGCACCGGCTTGGCGGTAAGAAACTGGTAGCCGGCGATAGCTTTGACTTCCCTGGCAGATAAAGGCACTTCCCGGATTGGAACGTCTTTTTCGAGTTCAAGCTTAATCCTGAGGAGCAGTTCTTGCTCTTGCAGTATACCGGAGCGCTCAGACGGCTTAGCCCCTTTCAAGGATGCCTCTATCCTCCCCAGTCTCTTTTCTACTAGAGCCAGGTCAGAAAAAGCCAGCTCCATATCCATATTGGTAATATCCCGCTCTACATCCAGGCTTCCTTCAGTATGAGGGACGCTTTCATCTTTAAAGGCCCTGACTACGTTGATAAGGACGTCTACATTACTGAGTTGAGTCAGTAACTGCCCGCTGATACCTTTTTCCACCAGGCTCTTAACTGAGGCACCGATATCGGTATAGGTTACCGAAGCTGGCACCAGGCTCCGGGGCCGGAACATATCAACCAGCACTTTAAGGCGAGGATCAGGTACTTTAGCGGTGCCGACATGCAGCGCCGAGCTTTCCTGCCCGTATCCTCCCGTATCCACGCTTCCTCCGGTCAAAGCGTTGAAAATGGTCGTCCGGCCGCTCTTAGCCAGTCCTACAATACCGACATCAACGCTCATCAGCCTGACCGCAACTCCTATCAACAGTCTGGAAACCTGTCACTTGCCTGCCTTCACTATTGACATAGCATACTTCAAAGCAAGTTCCCTGTCTTTTCTCGTTAACTGCTCATTAGCCGCTAAACTCAACAGAGACAGAAGCGCTTCATGGCTGCCAATATCACCAATCAACTTTATGGCGTTAGCCCTTAATTTCCTATCCATCACCATGTCAGTGGCAACAGCAACCAGCTTTGTTAGCTCATCAGTTTGTTGTGACATATCTGTTTCTCCTTCCATCCCGTTTCATACCGGCCAGGCAGATCACTTCTCCGTATTTTACTCTCTATAGCAGCATTCTTCAATGCGAGGGATTGACTTTTCCAGTCAACCCCTCTAAAATGCCAGTATAGTTAGATGGGTAAAACTCTAGCCGAGAAAATCCTCAGTTCAAGGTCTGATACAGACGCCTTAGCCGGTGACATAGTTGTTGCCCGGCTGGATGTGGTATTCATCCAGGATACCACCGGCCCCCTGACTTTGAGACAGCTGAAAGAGACCAAGCTGACCCGTATTCACAACCCTCAAAAGACCCTCCTGTTCCTCGACCACTCAGCACCCAGTCCGGCGCGGCAGCTTTCCAACGACCATATCTTCCTGCGCAGCTTCGCCCAGGAGACGGGAGCTATTTTAAGTGATGTTGGCGAGGGAATCTGCCACCAACTGGTTGCCGAATCACACGCCAGGCCGGGAGATGTTATCATCGGCTCTGATTCTCACACCGTCACCGGCGGCGCTCTGGGAGCGTTTGCCACCGGCATGGGATCCACGGATGTTGCCATCGGCATGGCCCTGGGCAAGACCTGGCTGCGGGTACCGGAGACAATCAGGATAAACGTTAACCACCGCTTTGTCCGGGGTGTTTATGCCAAAGACCTTATCCTGCACCTCATCGGACTGATTGGAGCCGATGGCGCCACCTATAAAGCGCTGGAGTTCGGCGGTGAAGCCATCACCACGATGTCAATGTCCGGGCGGCTCACCATTGCCAACATGGCGATTGAGGCCGGGGCTAAAGTAGGACTCTTCCCCGCCGACGGCGTCACCGAGGAATATCTCCACAGCCAGGGCAGAGGAGAGCAATACACCGCCCTCAATCCGGACCCGGACGCTACCTACGAGAGCACCATAGAAATAGACGCGGCCAAACTTGAACCTACCGTATCAAAACCTCATACTGTAGACAACACTGCTCTGGCCCGGGAGCTTAAAGGGACACGCATCGACCAGGTCTTTCTGGGCACCTGCACCAACGGACGTCTGGAAGACATCGAGCTTGCCGCCAATATGCTGAAAGGCCAGAAGCGGCACCCCCGTACCCGGCTCGTCATTGCGCCCGCTTCCAAAAAGGTTCTGCTGACCGCTATAGAAAAAGGTTACATTACGACACTTATTGAGGCGGGAGCCAACATTGTCCCGCCCGGCTGCGCCGCCTGCCTGGGAGTGCACCAGGGAGTACTGGGAGATGGTGAAGCCTGCCTGTCCACGGCTAACCGTAATTTTAAGGGGCGTATGGGTAACCCGGAGGCCTTCGTCTACCTGGGCAGCCCGGCAACGGCCGCGGCTACGGCCATCCGTGGTGAAATCACCGACCCCAGGGAGTTTCTGTAGACTCAAGCCATCTTTGAGAAAGCTAAAGAGAGTTTAAGAATGTTAAAAGGTAAAGCTTTTAAGTTTGGCGATGATATCTCCACGGACTATATCGTTCCGGGAAGGCTGGCGCACCTGCGCAGCAACCTGCCGGAACTGGCCAAGCATGTACTGGAAGACGCTGACCCGACGTTTGCCCAACGGGTACGGCCGGGTGATTTCGTGGTGGGGGGCAAGAACTTCGGACTTGGCTCCAGCCGGGAACATGCCCCGCTGGTCATCAAAATAGCCGGAGTCAGCGCCATCCTCGCCAAATCAGTCGCCCGCATCTTCTTTCGCAACGCCATTAACATCGGTCTGCCGGTGCTCATCTGTGATACCGACGCCATCAATGACGGCGATGAACTGGAAGTGGACATGGAAAAAGGTGTCGTCACTGACCTGACCAACGGGGCTGAACTCCGTTTCAGCAAGATGCCGGAGATAATGATTCGCATCCTCGATGAAGGCGGACTTACCCCCTACATCAGCAAATACGGAGACTTTACCCTCGGCTCAGTTACGGGATAGCCGGAACTCAAATCCACGGAGGTGACCTTGGCAGAATACAATGTGACGCTGGTACCGGGTGATGGAGTCGGGCCGGAGGTTGTTGAAGCCGCCAGGCGGGTGCTCGAAGCTACCGGGGTAAAATTCCGCTGGGACGTGATTAACGCCGGGGCTGATGCGCTGGAGAAAGAGGGCAGCCTGCTGCCGGAGCGCCTCCTCGAATCAATCCGCCAGAACAAGATTGCCCTCAAGGGTCCAACCACCACTCCGATAGGTACCGGCTTCCGCAGCGTCAATGTCGCGCTTCGCCAGTTACTGGACTTATACGCCTGCCTGCGCATCTGCCGTAGCTATCAGGGTATTCCTTCCCGGTATGAGAATGTCGACCTGGTAGTTGTGCGGGAAAACATGGAAGACCTCTATGTCGGCATCGAGTTCGCTAAAGGCACCCCTGAAGCAGCGGAGTTACTTACCTTTATCCGCCGGAATACGGAGAACAAGGTAGCTGATGACTCCGGCATCGGCATTAAACTGATTTCGGAGACCGGCAGCCGCAGAATTGTCACCTTCGCCTTTGAATACGCGCGGACTAATAATAGACAAAAGGTGAGCGCCATCCACAAAGCCAACATCATGAAGTTTTCTGACGGCCTGTTCCTTGATGTCGCCCGCCAGGTAGCCAAATCCTACCCCGATATTGAATTCGAGGATGTCATCATCGACAACCTTTGTGCCCAGCTCGTGCAGCGGCCAAACCAGTTTGACGTGCTGGTACTGCCCAACCTCTACGGAGACATTATCTCCGATTTGTGCGCCGGGCTTGTCGGTGGCCTCGGCGTAGCCCCGGGAGCAAACATCGGCGATAATCTGGCCGTTTTCGAACCTACTCACGGCAGCGCTCCGAAATACACCGGCTTGAACAAGGCTAACCCGCTGGCGACGATTCTATCCGGCGTGATGATGCTGCGCTATCTCAACGAAAAAGCGGCGGCGGACAAACTGGAAGCAGCCGTGGCTGCCATCATCGCGGAAGGGAAATCAGTCACCTATGATTTGAAACCGAACCGCGACGACCCCACCGCTGTTGGGACCGCCGAGATGGCTGATGCCATCATTGCCAGACTTTGAAGAAAGCTCCCTCTGAATAAAGCACGGCTTTAACATGACAAGAGGCAGTCCCGAGAAAATCCGGACTCAGAATCCATTTTGAGAAGCTAAGCCCATCTTCCAGCAGACCTGGCTCTGCCATCCCAGTGTAATATCTCAGAGATTACTTTACAATCATTGTGCCCATTTTATCAGTCCCGCATTGTCATTCCCGCGAAAGCGGGAATCCGGCATCACCACCCCATCTGGATTCCGTATCGAGTACGGAATAACAGGCATTGTTAAGGTGTTACCGGGACACTACACTAGCGGACTGATGAATCAAGGGGTGTCAGGGTAAGCAGGTCACGGGCAATCTCCGGATACTGGGCAATAAAGCACAGCTCGTCAGTCACCAGGGGCTTTTGCGCCAGGACATTGGCGTATCTCACCAGTTCCAGAATCTCAGCAGCGTCATCTCTGCCCTTAAAGTCTATTTCCATCTGGCCCATAATATGAACAAAGCCGGATATCCCGCTGTACTGACCGGAGCTTATCTCGCGGCCGGTCTCCACCATCTCCGGGTCACCCCGCCCCAGTTGCTTAAAATCGTAGAGTTCGGAGTGTTGCGGGTCTTGCAGCACGCCGTCCGCATGGATGCCCGAGCTATGAGCGAAAGCATTGGCGCCAACACCGGGCTGATTGATGGCGATAGGCACATTAAAAGCGTAGCTGGCATATTTGCAAATCTTCCACGCTTTTGACAGATCAACCGGCATACCGAACTCATATTTGCCAGCGACACCCTTAGCCTTCATCAACGCTAAAATCACCGCCACCAGGTCAGCATTACCCGCCCTCTCTCCAATACCATTAACAGTGGTATTAATATAGGCGTCCTGACCACCATCAATAACACCCATTGCCCCGGCAACGGAGTTTGCCACCGCCATTCCCAGGTCACCATGGCAGTGCAGTTCAACGGGTATTGCCGCTTCCTGCGCCAGCAGTTTACAGGTCTCATAGATGGTGAAAGGGATATCATAACCCAGCGTATCACAGTAGCGGAAGCGGTCAGCGCCATGCTCCTTAAGCGTGGAGGCAAAATGAAGCAAGAATTTAATATCAGTTCGGGAAGCGTCCTCCGCATTAACGCCCACGCTGCGCGCGCCATGCGCCCTGGCTGCCTCCAGTGCTTCCACTGCCATATCCAGTATATCCTGTTCACTCTTTCTACCCTTAAACTTACCGTTAATCATCTGGGTAGAAGTAGAAATGGAGAGATTAAGGTCTTTTGTCTCCGGCACCAGTTTAAATGTTGTCTCCACATCTTCAGCCGTTGCCCGTATCCATCCTTCCAAACGGATAGGTTGTAATACCCCCATCTCCTGCAACTTGAGATTTGCCCGCAGGTAATGCGACTCATGCCGTGTCGTCGGAAAGCCAAACTCGCTCTGAAAGACTCCCATCTCGTTCAAATACATGTTTATCATCGTCTTCGCCAGTTTGGAGAGTCCCAGCTTGGCCGTTTGCACGCCATCGCGATTAGTCACGTCAATTAAATATATTTTACCCACCAATTTACACCTGCCTCCGACTTCAATTAAGGTCTGTTTAATTAATAATATACAATAATATGCACGGGACTGTCGACTGTCAAGCTTCCAGAGAGAGACTAATGCTTAGTTTCGTAATTGAGTTATCTTATGCGCGCCGATGGTTCGACAAGCTCACCACGAACGGCGCACCCTTCGACAAGATCAGGGCGAGCGGAATTATATGTGTACCTATTTTTGAAACTAAGCACTAGTTGACGCCTATCCCCTTAATCCCCTTCCCTCAGGGAAGGGGAAAGTATTTTCTAAGAGAGAAGGGGCTTTGCCCCTTCTCTCTATCTCTCTTCCCTATCTCCTGATAGGAGAGGGGAACAAAGGGGGTAAGGTCAAAGCTCCATTGTGATATCCTTCCCGAGAAGATGAAATGTAAGAGGGTTCTCTTGTTTCGCTGGAAACTCCCGTGACTGCCACTTGACGTTAAGCCGCAACGGTTGCTATGATAACCTGCCCGCGGATAAAACCTGGCCTGAGGGACTGATGAATTTCATTGAAAAGCTAACCGGAATCACCAGCAAAAACAGGAGCTTACTCTGTGTGGGTCTCGACCCGGACCCGGCGCTGATGCCTGACGGAATCGGGGTCTTCGAGTTCAACAAGGCGATTGTTGACGCCACGGCTGACCTGGTATGCGCCTACAAGCCGAACTTCGCTTTTTACGAAGCCCTGGGAATCGCCGGAATTGAGGCATTGAAACGGACCATTGAGTACATACCGGAGGAAATCCCGGTAATCGCTGATGCCAAACGGAATGACATCGGAAATACGGCAAAAGCCTATGCCAAGGCTATTTTCGCCACCCTTGACTGTGACGCGACCACCGTCAATCCATATTTAGGCTTTGATTCGATTGAGCCATTCATCCAGTACCATGAAAAAGGGGTACTCATCCTGTGCCGGACTTCCAACACGGGCGCCGTCGATTTCCAGGACCTCTCCTGCAAGATAGAGGGCGGCCGGCGCCCCCTGTTTGAGGTAGTCGCTATGAAAGCCAGAGAGTGGAACATCCATGGTAATATTGGCCTGGTGGTCGGCGCTACCTTTCTCGATGAATTGAAGCTAATCCGGCAGGCTTACCCGGAAATGCCGCTGCTGATACCGGGTATCGGGGCACAACGGGGAGACCTGGCTTTAACCGTCCGCTACGGAGTTAATACTCAGGAAGGAAAGACGATTATTAACTCGTCGCGGCAGATTATCTACACGTCACGGGAGAAAGATTTCGCCGTAGCGGCGCGGCGTACCGCCCTGGAACTGCGCGACCAGATTAACGCCCACCTCACTGACGCTACCTCATAGACCTGTCTCAGCCGGCGACCACCGCCTGAGACAGGAACAAGGGCTCAGACTTCCGGCGGCGGTATCAGGCAGACCTTCCCCTCTTTAAGATAGGCGATGCAGCACTGCCTCATCAGCCTGGCTGTTTCTTCGGGTAATGCGGGACTGATATAGATACCCGAGCCTATTTCAAAGCCGGCGATGGTAGTCAACCTCGGCACGATGCGGATATGCCAGTGATAATACGGGTCATCTTCATCAACCGTGGTCGAGGTGTCAACCATAAGGTTAAAGGCAGGATTATCGAGTTCACTGTACATGCAAAAGAGGGTATCCTTTAACACCGTGGACAGCTCGGCGAGACGCGAGTGAGGTACCAGTCCAAAAGAAGCGCAATGTTCCTTGGGAACAATCCAGCTCTCCCATGACGCCCGTGAGGCATAAGGATGAAAGATGACGAATTGGTCAGTCTCCGCCACAATCCTCTTCCCGCCTTTCAACTCTTCCGCGAGCATCTCACAGTAGAGGCAGCCCCCCATATCAACCAGGTAATCGTGGGCCACATCATATCTGCGGTGGTAGTAGGGGGTTATGATAGGCGTAGCCACAAGCTGAGAGTGAGGATGTATCAGGGAAGTCCCTGATGCCCAGCCGTGGTTCTTGAAAATGGTGATGAACTTAAGATGATGGTTCTCCTTTAACGCATTGTACCTTTGCTGGTAAGCCGACAGCACCCGTTCTACCTGCTCGTATGTCATCAACGCCATCAGCTCATTATGATGCGGGCTTTCAATGATTACCTCGTGTACCCCGAAACCACCCATTTTGCGGGCAAAATGTCCTTCCTCCGTCCTCTCCATATCTGCTTCAGCAACCAGCGTGGGGAAACGGTTAGGCACCACTCTCACCGCCCAGGACGAGTCCCCTTCCGGGGAAGGAACCCTGAAGACTTCATCAGGAGTCTGGCTCTCGTTGCCCAGGCAGAATGGGCAGGCCGCATCCCAACCGGGCAAGTCCTCGGCGTGCTTTACTCTGGGAGCTTGCTGAGGCCGCTTACCTCTCTCCGGAGCGATTATTACCCACTCCCTGGTGGTAGGGTCCTGTCTTAGCTCTGACATCTTACCTCTCGCCAGCTATTGCACAAGTATATAATATTATGTAAGGCAGACCCGAGTCATACCTGTATTTCTCATAGATGACCCGCCCCAGCCCTGAATATAACCCTTGAATTACGCTCCTGTCAACTCCCGGCTACGGGTTAGCCCTTTACCGATAACACAATAAGAGTTATAATAAACCAGTCTGTCAAAATCTGCCGAATGAGGTGCAGCTTGATTACTTTGTTGGTTACTTCTTCAGGGACGGGTAGCGGAAAGACCACGGTCTGCGCGGGCCTGGGCCGGTACTGGCTTGCCGGTAACAAAAAGGTAGGCTTCTTCAAACCAGCTATCGCCGACGGCAGCAATCAGGCAGCCGAAATTGACAGTGACGCCGTATTCCTGAAACAAGTCTTCGCTTTAGAGGAACCGATGGAACTGATTCAGCCGACCTTCAAAAATGAGAGCGCTCTGAAAAGCAGCATCAAAGAAGCTTACGGCCGGGTCTCCCGGGGTAAAGATATTGTCATTACTGAAGGAGTCTCCGGTCAGAGCCGGATTGACTCCAGCCTGGTAGAAGCCCTGGATGCCAGAGTCATTGTTGTCGAAGACTATACTCAAGAACCGCTAACAACGATTGAGCGCTACCGGGCTTTCGGGAAGCGCTTACTGGGCATAGTCTTAAATAAAGTACCCGCCAGCCGTCTGGAACAGGTACGCGCCGGCATACCCAGCCGCCTGGGACAATCAGGGTTAAACGTCCTGGGATTGCTGCCCGAGGACAGGGTACTCTTTACGTTAACTATCGGAGAACTGGCGGAAGACATTCACGGAGAGCTTTTGCGTGGCGCTGATAAATCAGGAGAACTGCTGGAAAGCTTTATGGTAGGAGCCAAAACTGTGGATTCCGGTCTGCAGTACTTTAATCTCAAGGACAACAAGCTGGTAGTTGTTCCGGGTGAGCGCCCGGATATGCAGTTAGCCGCCCTGCAGACCTCGACGAGGTGCCTGGTTGTGACCGGTACTGTCCCGCCTATGCCGATTATACTTCAGCAGGCGGAAGAAAAGGATGTCCCTGTTATCCTTACCAGAAACAACGTCACGAGCGTAATAACTGACATTGAAGATACCCTGGGTAAAACCAGGTTCAACCAGGAGAACAAACTGCCACGACTGACAGCGCTAATGGAACAGCACTTCGACTTCGCTACGCTGGATAAAAAGCTCAGTACCGCCAGTTAAGCTAACCGGTCAAACCATCCATTTAGTCCCTGGTTTAACTTAGAGACCAGGGACTTCAAAAAATCTTCTAAGGAGGGCAGGTGATTGAATGCATTAGGAAAACATTTACTGTTGGAACTGAAGGACTGCAACCGTGAGGCATTGAACGACCTGGACTTTATCAAGAGTATCCTGCCGGCAGCCGCGATTGAAGCCGGAGCTACCGTGCTGGAGAAATCTTTCCACCAGTTTAACCCCAAAGGAGTCAGCGGAGTGGTAATCATCGCTGAATCTCATCTCTTTATTCATACCTGGCCGGAATGCGGCTATGCCGCCGTTGATATCTTCACCTGCGGGGATACCGTGAATCCGGAGAAAGCCGCATGGAAACTGATAAAGGGACTCGGTTCTAAAAACCACTCTATCCTGGAGATACAGAGAGGAATTCTGGACAGCCAGCCGGAACAGTCCGGGGCAGCAAAATTATGAACATCGACCCCGATAAATGGTTTTCCGATAGAATAAGCGAGCATTTTATTCAGGTACACAGTATCCAGGAGGTGCTGTACCGGGGACAGACGAAGTTCCAGTCTATTGATATCATCCGTACCGGCGGCTTCGGTAAATGCCTGTTCCTGGACGGCAAGGTGCAGTCCAGCGAGGTTGACGAGTTCATCTACCACGAGGCTCTGGTCCAGCCGGCGATGGTAGCTCACCCCCACCCGGAGACGGTATTTATCGCCGGGGGCGGGGAGGGCGCCACCTTAAGGGAGATATTATCCCACAATACGGTGAGTAAAGCGGTGATGGTTGACATCGATGCCGGGGTAATCGATATCTGCCGGCAGTTCCTGCCTGAATACAGCCG
>JAUYMF010000045.1 GCA_030698765.1 Dehalococcoidales bacterium | reverse complement strand
AGCCCAACACCAACACCTACTACCATTACTTCTGAGACTGACCTACGCTCATTTCTGGAACAGAACTTTGCAACTCTTAATACCTCGCTTGGGTCTACTAGCTTTACCTTCAATATTGACCACAATACTTTAATTTCCATTCCGTATGATTATTGGATTCAAGTAGATTATGATTCGACATTCTTCTACGATTTGCAATACAGTAACACAATCTCTACGGAAATGAATAATAAAGTAGCAGAAGAATTGCGTGCCCATCAAGAGAAGCTAGCCAAAGCTGTTATTGAAAAGATGTCGAATACAAAGTTCTACGGCGGATATTATAAATCGTGGTATAGATATCCGAATCTAAAAGTAGACTTGATTACCAGACACTATTATTCTTGGGTAAACTATAACCCGCCGTCCATATTAACTAAATACGAAAGTGCGAATGTCACTGGTTTCGCTTGGTATTCATTAATTGATGACTCACTTCTGCGATAAGAAAACTGCCTAACGCAAAGATAACCCGTAAACACCTCAGAATCGTCAGTCCACAGCAACCCTCGTATTATAGGTGCGTAGAGCATAAAAAGTCAAGCTGGGACATGCCCGGTTTTATTTGCATTCGGTTGGTTTTATTTGTCATTGCGAGGAGGCGTAGCCGACGTGGCAATCTGAGAGGTGAGGTATACCCTTCCCCTCACACAGATTGCTTCGCCTTCCGCCTATAGCGGAATGGTCTCGCAAAGACACCGCCAACCAAAACCGAATAATACCATATGCCCCGCCATTAGAACGCTGTGTGGTCTTCCTCACTTTCCGAGGCAGATCACCCGAGGCTACAGTCAGCAAGACAACATTCCGGGAATCATACGGCCAGGCGGATTGACGATGCTCTACGGTTAAGGCATAATGAGGCTGCCGAACCGTTCCGGAGGGGTGTCCGAGAGGCCTAAGGAGACGGTCTTGAAAACCGTTGTTGCGCAAGCAACCGTGGGTTCGAATCCCACCCCCTCCGCCACCCTACCTCCCCCCGTACACCTCCGGGTTCACGCAGGTAGGCAGCTTTTTACCCTGCAGACCGGCCACAATGTTTTCCGCGGCCATGACCGCCATCCTGGTACGAGTGGCGATACTGGCGCTGCCGATGTGGGGGGTAAAGACCACGTTATCCAGGGTGAGCAAGGGGTCATCGGCGGGGATTGGCTCCCTCTCAAAGACATCGAGCGCCGCCGCCGCAATCTGCCCTGACTTCAGCGCCTGGTAGAGCGCCTTCTGGTCCACCACCGGCCCGCGAGCGGTATTTACCAGGACTGCCGTCGGCTTCATCACCGCCAGTTCCGCAGCGCCAATCATCTGCCGCGTATCTCCCGTCAGGGGCACGTTAAGGCTGACAAAGTCAGACCGGCGCAGCAGCTCCGGCAAAGTCGCCACATATTCCACCCCCAGTTCCTTTTCCACGTCCGGCCGCCGGGTTCTATTATGGTAAAGGACATCCATCTGGAAACCATTGCCTCTGCGGGCGACCTCGGCGCCGATTCTACCCATGCCGATGATACCCAGGGTACTGTGGTGCACATCCTGCCCGATCATCAGCCGAGGGTCGGCTGTCGTCCGCCACTGCCCCCGGCGGGTATAGGCGTCAGACTCGGCGATGCGCCGGGCCGCCGCCATGAGCAGGGCGAAGGCGAGATCAGCCGTCGTCTCCGAGAGCACGCCGGGGGTATTGCCCACCGGGATGCCCTTCTCCGTGGCCTTAGCCACGTCGATATTATCAAAACCAACGGCATAGTTGGCCACCACTTTGAGGCGCGGGGCCGCATCCAGAACGCCAGCATCCACCCTGTCCGAGAGCATGCAGAGCAGCCCGTCGATATTCTTGACCTGCTCCAGCAGCGTCTCATAGGGTATCGCGGCATCGCTCTCCCACAGCTTTACCTCGGCAACTCTGCCGATGATATCCAGCGCTTCCGGAAATACTTTTCTCGTTATGTAAACTACATATGTCATTAATCCGGTCTCCTTTCAGTCTGCCAGCTAATCGAATAACCTCATCCCCTTTATCCCCTTCTCCTGCCAGGAGAAGGGGAAGAGATTTAAAGAGAGGGGGCAAAGTCCCCTCTCTTTTAGGTAACTCCCCTCTTCCCGTTGGGAAGGGGGACAGTGGGATGGGCTTCCATCTTATAGTCATGCCGGAGAACCAATCATATCTCCCCGACTAGTGAGGCTTGACCGAGACCTCATTCAGCATCACAAAACCCATGGGGTTCACCCGGTACCCTTCAACATAAGGTTTGACCAGGATATAGTTTTGCCCGAACCATAACGGCAAAGAGGCGGCATCCTCAACCAGCTTCTGTTCAGCCTGCCGGTACAGGGTCAGGCTCAAAGCTTCGTCCAGTTCCACGTTGGCATCATCCAGCAAGGCGTCCACTTCAGGGTTACGGTACTCGCCGTAATTGTTCTCAGCCCCACTGCGAAAGAGAACGTCCAGAAAGTCCTGCGGGTGCGGGTAGTCGGCAATCCAGCCCAGGTCAAACATCTCATCCTTCTCTTCCTTGAGGAAGTAAAAGAACCTCTGCGGTTCCATCTGTCTCACCTTGACCTCAACCCCCAAGTTCTGCCGCCACTGATAAACGATAGCTTCCAGTCCCTGGGAAATCAAGCCACCCCAGCCCCCGGTGGTAATGGTAATCTGGGGCAGTTTAGATACGTCCCCATAGCTGGATTCCCTGATTAGCTGCTGCGCCCGGTTCACATCATAATCCAGCCCCCGTAAGCTCTCATTGAAGCCGGGCATACCGGGAGGCAGGATGCCATCAGCCGGCTGCATCATATCCCGGAACACCAGAGAGACGAGTTTTTCCTTATCTATAGCCATCGAGAAAGCCTGGCGGATTTTGGCATCATCAAAGGGCGGCCTGGTCGCGTTGAAACCAACATAAGAGAAGCTCAACTCAGGGACTATGACCAGGTCATCGTAGAACGGCCCGGCCTCATCGCTAACCTTATCAATGTAGTCAATACCAACTTCAGTGACATCAATCTCCCCGGTCTCATAAAGGTTCATCGGCACACCGCTCCACAGGTGAAAGACTACTGAACTGACCCTGGCCGTCTGTCCGTAATAAAGCCCGTTCCTCTCCAGGACAAATAAACTATTCTCCTCCCACTGTTTAAGCTTAAAGGGACCGGTACCGTTCGGCTGCTGCCACCACTTGCTCCCCGATGCCACATTGTTCCTGTCCACCACGAACGCCGTGACATAGGTCAGCTTGGACAGGAAATAAGACTTGGGAGCATCTATTGTTACCTGAAGAGTATAATCATCAAGAACACGAACGCCGCTGATGTCCTGGCTTTTGCCGGACAGGACATCACTTACGCCAACAATATCCCCGAGGTAAGTGGCGGCTGTCAGTGAGCCTGTAGCCGGGTCAGCGGCACGCCGCCAGGCATACTCAAAATCTCCGGCTTTAACTTCCCTGCCGTCATGGAACCTGACACCACGCCTTAGCTCGAACGTAAAAGTCCTGCCGTCATCACTGACCCGCCACTCCCGAGCGATATCCGGGGCCGGTTCCAGGTTATCATCAAGACGTACCAGACCGCTGAACAACTGCATGATATAGCGGTGAGAGTTCGCTTCACCGGCAACCGCCGGATCAAGCGTGTTCGGGTCAATGCCATAAAGATTGAGTACCTCCCCTTCACCGGGAGATACCGGCGCGGCTATCTGCCCGAACTGACAGCCGCTGGGTAAATAAAATAGCAGCAAGCTGCTTACCAGTATTATCACCGTTAATATATATAGAGTTCTTTTTATCATCTTATCCCGCTGCAAAATATTTAGTCACAATATAACATAAATCTCCTGACTTCTGCACGACTTACCGCAAGAAAAAACCAATCTGTCATCGTTTCATCGAATATCAAAAATTGACAAAACAATTCAGTTCAGGTATGGTAAGGATAACACGATGCTTATTGGACTAATCTCGGATACTCACATACCCGATCATGTCAGGGCACTCCCTCCTAAATTAGAGGAGGTCTTTCGTGGCGTCGAGCTGATTTTACACGCCGGGGATATTTATCTTCCTTCCGTCCTGGACGAACTGGAGCTTATTGCTCCGGTACTGGCCGCTGAGGGTGACGATGACCCTTTCTCTATAAAGAATGACCCTCGTGTAAAGTGGAACCAGGTCATTAATATTGATGGCGTTACTATCCGGCTGATGCACGATAAGCTCTGGGCTACAGTGCCTTTTCCCCAGGAAGCTTCAAAAAACGAAAACCATTCTCCTCAAGTCATCGTCTTCGGTCATACCCACTCTCCCTCACTGCAAAGAAAGAACGGACTGCTACTGGTCAGCCCCGGCAGCGCCACTTTCCCCAACTATAAAAACGAACTGGGTACGGTAGGTCTGCTGGAGATCGACTCCGGTAAAGCTGAGGCTCGAATCATACAGCTCCAGTAGAAGCCAGGCAGATAACCGGCTTTCCGGACCGCCTCATGAACCTTTAAGGCTATTCCGGGGAAGTTTAGTTTTTCGGCTGGCGCTGCGCCAGGTAAATAAGATGCCATTCCCGCCCCGCATCAATTATAGGGTAAACTCCAGGGGGAGTCTCCCTCACCCCACATGGATTCCGCATCAAGCCTGTCCAGGCGACAGGCCAGGGTGCGGAATGACAAAATGATTAATGGGCGAATCCCGGTTACCGATTGAATTGTGATTAACTTTACAGGATGCTAGTGTAGTGTCTCTTATATATCTTGCCGTATCAAGGAAGTTGCTGTCATTCCAGCGAAGGCTGGAATCCAGGGGATAGACATGGATTCCGGATCAAGTCCGGAATGACAGAACTGTAAAGACATTTGTAATACACTATACTAGTAACCGGCGCCGTTCCGCAGGACGTAGTAATCCAGGGTATTTTTCAGAGCCTTGGCGCCGCGGTCAAGGGCGACAAATGCCGGGACTCCACCCTCCTGAAACTGATGAATCACATTCCCGGCCTGCGTCACTTCTTCAGCCGAGGAGGAGTAAGAGATAATCGCTATCACCGGCTTTGGCGTCTTTCGCCTGATATCAATCGCGGCATTGATATGAGTCTCAATCTGGTCAGGAGTACCGAAGCGGACGGTAACCAGAAGCACCAGGTTATCAATATTAGCATCCCGTTCCAGTATCTCCAGGATACGCTTTATCTCTTTACGGTTGGTATTGCCGGTATCCACCGGGTTACGATAGCTCCCCCCTATCAGACTGAAGAATGTAGCCAGTTCATCATAGGACTGGCCGGTCAGGAGCGGTACCTTCAACCCGGCCTCGGCAAAAACATCGGCAATCGCCACTGATTGTCCGCCGGAACCCCCGGCTATCGCCACTTTCTCACCGCTGACCGGCGAGAGGAACCACAGTGCCTTTACCGTGTCAGTAAGCTCTTCCATGCTGGCTACATTTATTGCCCGGCACTGCTTCACGGCAGCATCCCATATCGCCCGGGGCACCGCCAGCGACCCGGTATGCGAAGCGATAGCCCGCCCCCCTTCTTCCGTACGTCCCCCTTTCAATATCACCACCGGCTTCCGCGCCGCTACTTCCTTCAATACTTTAAGAAAACGCCGTCCGTCCTTGACCCCTTCCAGGTACATGGCAATAATCCTGGTATCCGCATCACGACCCAGATATTCTAGGTAATCAGCCGAATCAAGGACTATCCCGTTACCGAAGCTCACCGATTTGCTGACACCAAGCCCCTGAAACTGCATCTCCCGGCTGAAGTTATTAGCCATGGTACCGCTCTGCGAGATAAAGCCAACCGGCCCGGGAGGGCCGGTGTACTGGTCCCGGCTCTGTTTGATACCGACCGCCGGGTTAAAGATCCCCATACAGTTAGGGCCGATAAGATGGAAGTTGGCCTGTTCCGCCCTCTCTTTGAGCAGGCGTTCCAGCCTGATTCCCTCCTCGGTATCCGTTTCGGCGAAGCCTGACGTAAAGAAAAAAGCCGCCGCCGCGTCTTTGGTGATACAGTCCTCCAGGACAGCCGGAGCCACCGCCCGAGGTACGGAAACAATCACCAGATCCACTGGCTCCGGAACCTCCCGGATACTGGCGTAGTTTTTCACCCCCAGAGCCTCAATCCCGGCAATTTCCTCCGGGGCAACCTGAACCGAGTAGAGTTTCCCTTTAAAAGAACTTTGAGAACGGAGCCAGCGGAAATCGCTACGGTGATTGTCACCCACCACAACCACACAACGTGGATTAAAAGCCCTGTCCAATTTGGTGAAATCTACCTTCAATCTCTTAACCTGCGCCACGTCCGGCTTATAATAGACCTTCGTGACTCTCCCATATTGAATAACGGCTGATCTGCACCCCCGTATCTTCGGCAAGGTCGACAATCACCACCTTGCCGGACATGGACGGAGAACCGGAGTAGCAGGCCAGTACCGGATCATCGCCGATACACTCATAAACAGGATGATGTCCCAGAGCGATATAGTCCCACCCTGAGTTGAAAATTTCCTCACGCGTGATATGATAGCTCGGGAAAATATGGGGCCCATTACTAACATAATGACCGTGGGCCACCGCGACATGCCACAACCCGTCATCCCCAGGCTCCGGTATTCCTTTCATGGGATGAACATCATTTTCATAAGTATCTATCGGCTTGCCCCAGAGTGAAATCCCCAGGTCAGGAAGGTCAATTCGTTCTCCCTGGGACGCCCTGAAGAGGCGGAGATTAGTACAGCCCTGCCACAGGTTGACCCGGTTAAAGACCGAGTCTTTGGTCAAGCAATCATGGTTACCCGCCAGTACCAGCACCGGCACCGGTAAGCGCCGCAGCTGTTCTACGGCAAAGCTGACCAGGTCATCATCAACCCGGTTATAATCGAAAAAATCACCGGCGATAATGACCATGTCCACATCAAGCCTGATAGCGGCATTAACCAGCGCTTCAAGACTCTGACACGCCTTATCACCGAGTGCGGCTAGATGTACATCAGAGGTATGCAGTATTTTCCGCGGCGTCCGCCTACCATTGGTCATCAGCAAAAACCATCACTTTCAAATCAATAAAACACCCTGGGAGACTGATGGAGAATCCCAAAACGGACCTTTAACAGGATTTGATAGATAACTCAAGGTGACCGCACAAGAAAAAAATAGAGGAACACCTGTTTCAAAATCCACGCCTGTTAGCTTCTAAGATAATCATAGCACTTAATGATAATAACACGCAAACCTGAAACGAGCAAAGAAAGACAACTCAATCACTAAATATATCTGCCGATTGATTTGGCGATTTCCTTAAGTTCTCCCATCAACCGGTTGAAATCAGACGGCGTGAGTGACTGAAGACCGTCTACCAGCGCTTCCTTGGGATTGGGATGGACTTCAATGAGCAGTCCATCAGCCCCCGCCGCCACCGCCGCTCTGGCTATTGCCGGTACCAGTGAATAGTGACCGGCGGCATGACTGGGATCAACGATTACCGGCAGGTGACTGAACTTCTTAATTACCGGTATCGAGCAGACATCCAGAGAAAAGCGAGCGGTATCTTCAAATGTCCTGATTCCTCGCTCGCACAGAATAACCCGGTTTCCCCCCTCTGCCAGCAGGTAGTCAGCCGCGGTAAGCCACTCGGTAACCGTACACGAGAACCCACGTTTCAAGACAACCGGCCACCGGCTCGCACCCACGCTGGTCAGCAAAGAAAAGTTCTGCATATTGCGGGAGCCAACCTGCAGAATATCAGCGTACTTTGATACCAGACTGACGTCATGAGAGTCCACCACCTCGGTAATTACCGGCATGCCAACCTCTTTCCTGACCTCTGCCAGCAATTCCAGTCCGGCTTCCTCCAGACCCTGAAAGCTGAAAGGAGAGGTACGCGGTTTGAAAGCACCGCCACGCAAGATACTGGCTCCGGCCTTTTTAACCGCACGGGCCGCTTCTATAAGCTGCTCTTTACTCTCCACGGCGCAGGGTCCGGCCATAACTACAATACGCTTACCCCCAACCTCAATGCCGTCAATGGAAACCAGGCTATCCCGGGCGCTGAATTCCCGGGAAGCCAGTTTATAGGGTTTCATTATTCTGGTCACGCTCTCCACACCGGGAAGTACCGCAAAGAGGTCGGTGGAGATTTGCCCGGTATTACTCCCCAGAAGGGCCACCACTGTCTTGTCAGTGCCCCGGTTCAACTGGACATCAAGGCCCATTGATTTGGCCCGTTCAATTACGGCGTCGATTTCTTCTTTAGTACTACCTGTTCTCATTTCAACAATCATGGTGCGCTACCTCAATTCCCTTAAAATCAAATTTAAGCTTAAATTGCCCACCGGGCAATTCTTACTTCACAGTTCTTATGTAATGATAATACACGCACCGCATTTAGTCGTCAAGCTCACTTTTTAACGAAACCCTCCGCATTTGCCTGATGAGGATGCCATGTTGTAATATGGAGAAAATGATAAAATTACTCTCCGGAAACCAGGCCCTTGCTTTAGGGGCTTACCACGCCGGTGTCAAGGTAGCCACCGCTTATCCCGGGACCCCGAGCACGGAAATACTCGAATCTATCGCTGCTTACGAGGATATCTACGCAGAATGGTCAACCAATGAGCAGGTAGCCATGGAAGTAGCGTTGGGGGCGGCTTATACCGGAGTCCGCGTGATGGTCTCCCTGAAACAGGTAGGACTGAACGTAGCCAGTGACGCTTTTATGGCTGCCGCCACCACCGGCATCAATGGCGGGATGGTTGTCATCTGCGCTGATGACCCGGGAATACACAGTTCCCAGAACGAGCAGGACACCCGCCATTACGTTAAACTGGCCAAAGTACCAATGCTCGAGCCCGGCGACAGCCAGGAAGCCTATGAGCTTATGGCTTGTGCCTTTGACATCAGTGAAGAGTTTGATACTCCGGTACTGATGCGCACTTCCACCCGCATCTCCCATTCCAAGTCCGTGGTGAAGACAGAACGGAACCGCGCCGTACCGGTCAGACAAGCGGACTTTCAGTACAATGCAGCTAAATACGTCATGCTGCCCGTCTACGCCCGGAACCGGCATCAGATAATAGAAGAGCGCCTGGTTAAACTGGCGGCATACGCTGAAACCTTTCCCTTTAACCGGATTATCCCAGGGGAACGCCGTTTTGGCGTGATAACCAGCGGGGTCAGCTACCAGTATGCCGCACAGGTCTTCCCCCGCGCTTCTTTTCTCAAACTGGGAATGACCTATCCCCTTCCCCGGAATCTAATCCGCCAGTTTGCCGGGCAGGTAGACAGGTTAATCG